>NZ_JBHWZS010000082.1:0-31198 GCF_042728155.1 Streptomyces sp. NPDC060209 | reverse complement strand
GGTCTGCTGATCCCGGAGGAGGCTCCGGGCCCGGACTTTCGAAGCCCGGAGCCCGGAGCCCTCCGGCTCATACCGACATCGGCTCCAGCTCGCGCCGGAACCTCCGCTCGTCCCGCGCTATCCGGGTCAGCGGGTGATCGTCACCGAGCTGCCGTGCCAGCTCGTCGCCCGTCTCCGCCCGCAGCCTCAGTGCCTCGTCCTTGCGTCCCATCGCGTCGAGCGTGACCGCGAGGTTCGAGGCCATGGCCAGGGTCTCCGGGTGGTGCGCCCCGAGTACCTCCCTGAGCTGACCCGACACCGTGCGCTCCGTCTCCAGCACGATCCCGAGCTCGCCCCGGTCGGCCGTGGCATTGGCCAGGTTCATCACGGAGAACAGCGTGTTCGGGTGCTCCCGTCCGAACACGTCGCGCATCGAGGCCACCACGCGCGTCAGCAGCCTCTCCGCGTCCAGGGGCGCGCCGGCCCCCGAGAGATAGACGCCGAGATTGTTCTGCGCGGCCAGGGTGTACGGATGCTGCTCCCCCGGCACCTTCATGTACTGGTCCACCACCTCCTGCGCGGCGTCCCTGGCCTCCACGGACTCCCCCGCGGCGAACAGGTCGGCCGCCATGTTGAGGTCGCAGGCCAGCGAGTCGGGGTTGGCCGAGGTGTACTTGGCCCGGTACCTGGCCCGGGTGGCCACCGTCAGCCTGCGCGCGTCCTCCAGCTGCCCCGCCCTGCGCAGCGAGACCGCCAGACTCTTGGCGGCGCTGAGCGTGGTGGGGTAGGTCCGGCCGAGCGTGGCCTTGTACGTGTCGTACGTCCGGCTGAGCAGACCCACCGAGTCCTCGTACCGCCCCACCTCACGCAGGTCCCGTGCCAGCGACATGGCGGAGGACAGGCTGTAGGGGTGCTCGGGCCCCAGGACCTCGGACCGCAGGTCGTAGACGTCCTGGTCGATCTCCCTGGCACGTGCGTACTGCCCGACGCTCCGCAGGTTCAGCGCCAGGTTGTTGGCCGCGGCCAGCGTGCGGGGGTGCCTGTCGTGGAAGATCTGGCTGAACCCCTCGTGCGCCGCGGTCGCCAGCTCGATCGCCTTGCCGTAGTCACCGAGCAGCCCCAGGTCGATGGCCAGGCTGCTGGTGGTCATGTACGTGTGCGGATGCTCCGGCCCCAGCACCTCCCGCTGCCGGCCGAGGGTCACCTCGTCGAGCTCCTTGGCCTCCACGTACCGGCCCCGTGTGCGCAGGATGTTGGAGAGGTGGAAGCAGAGGTAGAGGTACTGCAGGTCCTGGTTCCCCAGCATGTCCCGCCATGCGTCGCGGAGTTCGTCCCCGAGCCGGCCCGCCGTCCGGACGTCTCCCCGCTTCCACAGGTAGCGCACCCGGTCGATCAGCAGCCTGCGGGTCTCCGGTTCCCTGCAGTTGCGCGCGTCCGACGGGCCGAGGTGCGGCCAGATCGTCGCGAAGCGCGACCAGGTCTCAGGGTTGTCGATCGGCTCGTCGTCGTCGGGCCGGGCACCTGCCAGGATGCGGTGGACGACATGCCTGGCCTCGCGCTGCTCCTCCTCGTTGAGCTGGGCCCTGATCACCGCCTGCACCAGTCGGTGCACCTGGATGGAGTTCGACACCTGGTCGACCTTGGCGAGGGCGAAGCGGCCGATCTCCCGGATGACCCGGCCCAGTACCAGCTTTTCCTGGAGCGAGGCGTCGTACGGCTTCAGCGCCTCGATCATCTCCTTGCTGTAGAGGAGATTGGCGGAGATCGGTTCGGGAGCGAAGAACGCGCAGAGCTGGAGCAGCCGCACCGCGGCGGGTGAACGCTCCTTGAGGCGTTCGATGGAGATGTTCCAGGTGGCCGCGACAGGCTCCGGGTATCCGGCCGGCTGGTTCAGGGCGAGGACCTGGGGGGCCTGGCGGGCCAGTTGCTCCAGGTAGGTGTCGATGGGGGTGGCGGTCTCCGCGATCCACGCCGCCGCCTGTTCGACCGCGAGCGGCAGGTCCCCGACGGCGGTGGCCACCTGGGCGGCGTCCTCGTCGCTCAGCCCCGGTGCACGGCGCTGGAGGTGCTCGATCGACTCCTCCCGCAGGAAGACGTCGACGGGCAGCGCGTCACCGTGCTGGGACCAGGTCTGGTTCCTGGACGTGACGAGGATGTGGCCCGAGCCGCCCTGCGGGAAGTAGCGGCTGAGGCGTTCGGGATCGTCGGCGTTGTCGAACACGAGCAGCCAGCGTTCCGAGGGCACGCCCCGCCGCAGCAGGTCCACGGCTTCCTGTGACGCGGCCGCCATGTCGTCGCCACCCTGGGCGCCGAGCCGTACGGCGAGCTCGGCGAGGCTGGCCACCACGTCGTCGATCTGCTCGGAGGATATCCACCACACCAGGTCGTAGTCGGCCATGAAGCGGTGCACGTACTCCAGGGCCACCTGGGTCTTGCCGACGCCGCCCAGGCCGTACAGGGTCTGCGGCTGCGGCAGCACGACGGCCATGCCGCCGCCCAGCTGGTCACGCATCCGCTCCAGGACCAGGGAGCGGCCGGTGAAACCGGGGTTGCGGGGCGGTGCGTTCCAGATCCGGGGCACGGTGCCGGGGAAGCGGGGGCCGGGCGACATCCCGTCGCCGAGCTGCACGGGCCGGTCCAGGGCGCGCATCAGGGCCGTGGTGGCATGCACCTCGTCCAGCCGGAACAGGTCGACCGGGTTGCGGTCGATGTACGGCGCGGAGAGCCGGACGTCACTGACCCTGAGCGGCAGCAGCTGACGCCGCCCCCCACCGGGATCCTCGGAGACGGCCCTGTCCCACAGGTCCACGGCCCGCTGGGACTTGAGATAGGCGCTGGAGAGCAGGACGACCGTACGGGCCGCGGTCTCGGCCACGTGCGCGGCGTCCGCGGGTCCGGGGTCGGCGGAGACGTCGCGCGGGACCACCCGGAACCCCGCCCGGGTGAGGACCGATTCGATCCAGTCGGCCCACATGCGGTTCTCCGCCACATAGCTGAGGAAGAGATCGGCGGGCAGCGCGGGCCTGCGCCGGGTGAAGGCGTCGCGGATGCGCAGCCGGACCTCCTCGCCCACCGGAGGCATCGAGGTGATCTCCTGGTGGGTGACGACCGCGGTGAGACGTTCGAATGCGGACAGGAGCGAGTTGCTGAGTCCGGCCTCGTCACCGAAGGTGGCGAGGGTCTCCTCGTACGCGTAGTAGGGGCGGTAGGGGATCTCCACCGCGCCCCAGTAGGCGGTGAGTTCATCGCCCGAGAGGTCACGCGGCAGTCGGTCGAACTTCAGCCGGGCCAGCGCCCGTCCGGCGTCGGCCTTCTCCTTCTCGCCCTCGTCGATCCGCATCGGGACGGGGAAGATGGAGATGGGCCGGCCGGTGTAGCGCTCGGCGATCTGCCGGGCGACCGAGGCCGCGCCGTCGATGGACTGGTCGCTGAGGGTGAAGCAGTCGACGAGCACGTCCGGGAGGTGGACGGTGCAGATGTCGGCGATGTCGCTGAGACCCGTACGACTGTCGATGAGGACGTAGTCGTAGTTGGCCTTCATGTCGTCCCGCAGGGCGTCGAAGAAGTGCCCTCCGCCGAGCCGATCGTAGAAGTTGTCCCAGTCGAAGGTGGAGACGGTGGCGGAGTACTCGCGGTTCTGCCGTCCGGCGGAGACGAAGTCGAGGGTGCCGCCCCGCGGGAACTCCCAGCCGAGCGCCTCGGGAGTGAGCGAGACCGCGTGCGGCTGGATGCGTGCGTAGTCACGGTGCCAGTCGTCCGCCCGCTGGGCGGGGTTGGTCGCGGCCCAGGCGTATTCGGTGATCAGGTCGATCACGCCGGTGGTGGCGCCGAGCGTCGAGGGGTCGAGGAAGGGGTGGAAGAACCGGTGGAGTCCCGGGGCTTCCAGGTCCCAGTCGACGGCCAGCACCCGCTTCCCGTTGGCGGCGAGGATCCAGGCGGTGTTGGCCAGGGCCATGGTGCGCCCGGTGCCGCCCTTGTACGAGTAGAAAGTGACGATGCGCCCGTCACGACCGGCTGTCATACGTCCTCCGCATCAGTCGCAGGGTCGTGCATGTCGGGTATGAACTGTGTGCTGCCCATGGGCCCCATCAGTCGCGTCCGTTCGCTGTGCCGCCCACCGGCCGGTGGATAGACCGTGGCGTGCCTCAGGTACTGCTGGGCGGCCACCTCGACCACTTGGGGAAGGATCTGGCCGAACGCCTCCATACTGGGTACCCCCTTGGCCGCGACACGGCAGAAGGCCCGCCCCTGCTGCATCTTGACCGGCATCGTCTGCTCGAGTTTCTCGGTCAGTTCGGCCTCGGCCGCTCTGCTCTGGTGGTCGTCCCTGCACCAGGGGACGACCATGGTCACCCAGGGCCGGTTCTCCCTGTCGAAGGCGGCGAGCCGCCGTCTCAGGTCCTCGTCCTGCAGTGCCCAGCGGTCGACCAGGAGGATCTCCGGTGAGCTGGGCGGCTGCTTGCCTTCCCGTTGCCCGGGCTCCTCGTCGAACGACGTGATGACGGCCTGGTAGTTGAGGGAGCGCACGAGCTCTTCGGCGACGTAGGCCAGTGGTCTGGCGGCCGCCGGATGGTACGGATTCCACTCCTGCGGATTGTCGCCGTAGTACTCCGGGTTCCGGCCTTCGGGCAGGTCGTGGCGGGTGGGCGCCGCGATGGTGATCCGCATCGGCCTCGGGGCACCCGCTCCGCTCCCCGGTGCGCCGAAGGCGCTGGGGACGAGGCGGAAGTCGAGGGGCCTGCCCGAGCCGATCTGCACGGTGTCGGCGACGTGGACGATGCGTTTGGCCAGGTGGTAGACCGCCTGTTCGTAGTCCTGCGCGAACAGCGTGAGTTTGATCAGGCCGTAGAGCCCGTCGCTGACGTAGCGGTCCCCGAAATCCCGGTGATTGAACTGTAACCGCTCCGCCGGGCCCGGGAGTTGGCTCGGCTGCACCGGCACCCAGAGCGCGGGCACGATCGCCTCGGCCGGCTGATTCGACCGGGCCCTGTGATGGATGGCGCGCTGTTCGAAGGCGTACCACTCCTTGCCGCACATCTCGCTGGCGAAGTAGCGCGGCGAGAACAGCGGTACGAAGACCCGGCAGTTGGCCAGGACGTTGCCCAGCCGCTCCGACCAGCCCTCGCCGGAGCGTATCTCCCGGTCCATGAATCCGGCCGGCGATCCCGCGGGGAGATTGGTCATGGCCATCACATGACCGCAGAGATCTTGGAAAAGCCGTTCGACCCACATGTCTGGGTCCGATCCACCGCCGTACCCCGGTGTATGCGCGTAGCTCAGAAAAAAGTACGGCCGATGGTCCGCTCGCTGTTGCGTCATGCGTGCACACGACCCCCGTCCTGTGTGAGCACCCGCATCCCAGGACTATGGAGAGGGTGCGAGCGAATTCATCATTCCGGAGCGGACTGTGCTCCACCCCCATGGCGTTCGGTCAATCAACGCCGCTTTTCAGTCATCCATACCCAGGATTCATCGAACAGGTTCTTGATCCACGGCATTCATGAGGATGTTCATCCCACTTGTCCCATGTACACCTCTCACCTCGTCCCGGAGCGACCTCAGCAACCGCATTCCTCCGACAGTCGGTTCGGCTGCCCCGTCCATCATGTCGAGCGCCTCGGGCACACCGTCCATGAATCCGGGAACGAGGAAGGAAAGTCCCACACGTTCGTACGTGCCGGCCAGCAGTTCGGAAAAAGGGACCTTCGCATTCCGCTCCCAGGGCAGCCGGTACTCCCAGGCCCCGTCCATCGCGTAAAGATCCGTGACGTCCAGCAGGGCCCGCAGCCTGGTCCGTCGCAGACCGCGCAGCAATTCGAGGGCGAGCTCCCGGATGTCCCCCGTCATAACGAGTCCGACGGTCCCGTAGCCGTGGGGCCGCTTGGCGTTCCGGCCGGCGACGAGCGGGGTCAGCGTGGTCAGACTCTCCGCGGCGTCCGCCGCCTGTCGGGGCGCGGCCTTCTCCAGCAGCTCCCACGCCCTGCCGACGGCCTCGATCCATGCCTCCGCGTCCGCCCGGCCCAGCCGGGGCGCCGCCGGAGCCTCGAAGCAGTCCCGGTAGGGGTCCAGGTCGTCGAGGGCGAACCCGAGAGCGCCCCCCGCGGCGAAGTGCCGCACCGGGAGCCAGTCGGGACTGTCGGCCCCTCTCAGGACGATCCGTTCGGCGCCGCCCTCCAGCCGGACCGAGATCCCCCCGCCGACGGCGCGCACCCGGGCCCGGCCCGTCTCACCGGGCCCCGCGAGCCGCAGCTCGCCGACGGTGGGGAGGAAGAGCCTGCCGTCCCGGTAGTCCGCCGGCATCTCCAGGTCGAGGCCGGACCGCACCGCGGCGGCCGCCACGTACGACGGCAGCCGTAGTGCCTGGCCGACGGCTTCGGGCCGTTCGGCGTGCAGCCCTTCCAGGACGTCCAGCAGCCAGGTACGCGTGTACGGGTGCGCCAGGACGCGGTCGAGCCCGGCGGCGCCCTCGCCGGAGGCCTCCAGGACGCCGGCGAGTCCCCACGCCTCGTCCCACCGGGCGCCGCCGCGGCCGTCCAGGGCGTCATGGAGGCCGGCCAGGAGCGTTCGGGTCAGGTCGTGCTGCTCGCCGATCAGTTCATTCCGGTCGGCCAGCGCCGGGGACACGGCGGCGGCGCGCGTGCGCGCTTCGATCCCCCGTACGAGCGCCTCGAGGTCGGCGCAGTAGACGGACGGATTGTCGAAGTCGTTCGCCGAGCTGTAGCGGTGCGTGTAGAGCCCTCCGCCGCAGGACCGTACGACGGGACACCGGCGGCACGTCTCGCTGACACCCGCCAGGCCGAGCTGCCGCGCCCGGACCCCGGGATGGGCTGCGACGTCGTCGAACGAATGCAGGAACACGTCGAATCCGGTGGCCGCCGCGCCCTCGTAGGCGCTCTTGAGGGAGTCGACCTGCTCCAGTTGCCCGTCCGTCTCGACGACCACCAGATCCGTGGGGGCGAGTCCGAGGGACTCGGTGAGACTGGGGCCGCCGCTCAGCGTGGAGAGCACCGAGGAGAACAGGCGCACCGGCACCGGGCCGCCCTCCTCCTGCCAGCGGTCGAAGACCGCGAGGAGCCAGTCGGCGTAGGCCGTGGGCGATCCGTCGGGGCGGGGCGGAGGCTCGTCCCATGTGGCGTGCGGGAGGAGGAAGTCGATGAGCGGGGGGTCGAGCGCGACCAGGGCGTCCAGCACCGCGTGCGGGTCGTTCTCGATGTCGACGGTGCACAGGAGCCCGAGATTGAGATGGCGGTAGCGGTCCTGCCGGAGCAGTTCGACCGCTTTCAGCACGAGGGGGTGGCTGCTGCGCCCGTCGGCGAAGCGCCGGTGCCGGTCGTTGGCCGCACGGTCGCCGTCGAGGGAGATCCCCACCTTGACGCCGAACTCGTCGAAGAGGTCCAGATACCGGGGGCTGAGCTGAAGGCCGTTGGTGTGGATCCGGAGGTCGAGATCGGCGACACCCGACAGGGCGGATCCGAACTCCTCACAGACGCGCCGCAGACGGGCGGGGCCCGCCAGCAGAGGCTCCCCTCCGTGCAGGATCACTGACACGGAGGGCAGTGCGTGTGTCTTTGCGTGCTCAGCCAGGCGCTGGGCAGTCTTGGCGATGACATGATCAGAAACCGTCTTGGGCCGGGTTCTCCAGCTCTGATCCGCATGTTCATAGACATAGCAATGATCGCAGGCGAGGTCACACCTGCTGTGAACCTTCAGAACGATTTCGCGGAACGGGACCGCGGGGCCTGTCATTCCACCACTCTAGTGCAGCAACACCATGAATCCGGCCCACGGTTACAGTAGCCGACCGGCCGAACGGGTGGAATATTCCGACTGCTTTACGGCACCGGCGGTCCAGCTTCCCCTACAGCGAGGAGTTGAAAGTCGAGATCTCTGTCGGGCGGCCGCCCGCCGTCGCGAGCACCCGGCCCATCTTCCTGGCTGCTGCACTGCCGGATGCTTCGATCTTGGCGAGCGGCACACGACGCTTCGCAACAGCGAAGTTCTGGGTGGATTCGTAGGTCTTCACGGCCGTCCTTGATGGGCTCGTTCCGGACACGGAAACAGCACCGGCACCTGCACCATTGCAGTGTCCGGCGGCACGACTTTACTCTCATGGCCCCGGTGTGCAACTCGACTCGTACAGCCGTAACCCGAGTGATTTGCAGGACTACTCCAAATGGACGGGAACCCATTCATTCAAGGGCCGGGGCGACCACTACATCGAATACAGGGGTGAACATGACGGCGATTCCCGGACCACTGCAAAGCATGGTCTTCAGGAGCGCTGATCTGCCCGCACTCTTCCACCACACCGACGCCGTCGCCGTCGCACGCCAGCGCGAGGCGGTCAACACCACCCGCGGCCAGCTGGTCCTGCTCGTGCTCGGCACCGTGCCCGCAGCCCTGCCCTGGCATGCCGAGGTCGGGTCGAACATCCAACTCCTCGATGGTATCGCGGTGTTGGCCTATCTCGGTGTCCTGATCACGACCTACCTCGCCTCCCGGCGCAAAGCAAAGTCGCATTGGCAACTCAACCGCTCCGCAGCGGAGTTCATCAAGTCCAACTGCTGGCGCTACGCGGTCCACGGCTCCCCCTTCGACTCCGCCGTCCAGCACCCCGAGGCGGTGTTCGCCAGCCGGCTCGAAGAAGGACTCCAGGAGTTGCGGAAGGTCGGATGGGACGACCCGCGGGAGGAGATGGCCGACTCGGGCGGCGGTCTCATCACCGCGTCCATGCGGGAGTTGCGCGACAAGGCGTTCACCGTACGCAAGGAGACGTACGTGCGGGACCGGCTGATCGAGCAGCGGCGCTGGTACCGCAGGCGCAGGCTGGTGTCGCGCCGCGGTGCGCTCGTCTGGTCGAGCACCATCGCCGCGCTGACGCTCCCCGCTCTGGTCCTCGCCGTGCTGCAGACCTTCGGCGGCGCCGGTTCCTTCGCGTTGACGGGGACGTTCTCGGCCGCCGCCGCGGCCGCTCTCGCCTGGAACGAGACGCGCCGTCATCACCCTCTGGTGACCGCCCACTCCCTGGTCGAGGAGGACTTGGAGAACATGCAGGCCGCGATGGAGACCACCCTCACCGAGCGGCAGTGGGCGGCCGCCGTCTTCGAGACCGAGCGGATCGTCTCCCCCGAGCACACGGACTGGCTGGTCAGGCACCGGATGTGAGCGTGCACGGCCTCAGCCGCGCTCCACACCGTCGCGCCAGATGACGGTGACCGGCCGTCCGAGGCTGCGGGCGTACGTCACGATGTCGCCGGTTCCTCCGAGACCCCGCGCGGGCAGGCCGTCCCAGACCGCGAGCAGCCGGTCGCAGTGGTCGGCGATGTAGGCCCCCGCCGCGTAGTAGGCCTCGTCGGTGGAGTGCGGGAAGTCCAGCCGGATCTCGCGGGCCGCCCGGGCCTTGAGCGTCCGGTAGCGCGCGAGGTCCGCCTCGTCGGCGAAGCCGGCCTCGTAGTCCCCGCTGGGGATGACCACGGTCAGCTCCGCGCCGTGGGCCAGTGCCAGGTCGGCGAAGATCTGGTCGGCCCCGACCGCCAGGCTGGAGAGCGCCTCCAGGGAGCCTTCGTGTCCGCACAGCGCCGCCCTCAGTTCCTCCAGCACATGTGCGTGGACCTCCTGGGGGATGGAGCGGTGACCGGTCACTCCGATGCGTTTCACGGACCTGGAACCCCCTGGTGTCTGCGGGGGCTCCCGGAGGGCATCCCTCCGGACCGGCACAGCGTCCGCTCCCCGTGGTGCCTCTGCGACCGACCGTCCTGACATCCTCTCAAAAGCCGCGGGTCGAACGGGAGCCCCCGCCGGGGATCGGCGGGGGCTCACGGGAGTGCGGCGGTGCCCGGCCGGGTCAGAACACGCTGACGCCGTACGCGCTCAGTGCTTCGGTGACCGGCTGGAAGAAGGTCGTCCCGCCGGAGGTGCAGTCGCCGCTGCCGCCCGAGGTGAGACCGATCGCCCGGGTGCCCGAGTAGAGGGGGCCGCCGGAGTCGCCGGGTTCGGCGCACACGTTGGTGCGGATCATGCCGTAGACGATGTCGCCGCCGCCGTAGTTGACCGTGGCGTTGAGGCCGGTGACGGAGCCGCTGTGGGTGCCCGTGGTGGAGCCCCGCCGGGTGACGGACATACCGACGGTGGCGTTGGCGGCGCTGGTGATGTCCTGGCTGCCGACCGTGCCGGACTTGGTGACCGAGGTGTTGGTGTAGCGGACGATGCCGTAGTCGTTGGTCGGGAAGCTGGATCCCGTGGTGGTGCCGAGGACCGTGGTGTGGGCCGAGTTGGACCACCAGGTGCCGGCGCCGTCGGTGCAGTGACCGGCGGTCAGGAAGTAGTAGGTGCTGCCGCTGCGGACGTTGAAGCCGAGGGAGCAGCGCCAGCTGGAGGCGTAGATGGCGTCGCCGCCCGAGATCAGCTTGCTGAAGGTCCCGGGGGTGCGTTCGATGCGCAGGGCGCCGGCGTCGGCTCCGGCGGACTCCTTGATCTTGTTGATCTCCGCCTGCGAGACGGTGCTGTCCACGGTGACGACGACCCGGCCGGTCGCCGGGTCGACGTTCCAGGCGGTGCCGGCGACGTCGGCCTGGAGCACGGCCGAACCTGCCGCGCTGAGCTGGTCGGCGCTGTACGTTCCGGCCTGGTCCGCGTTGGCCGCGGGAACGGCGAGGGCGGCGACGGCGACGAGGCCTGCGGAGACGGCCGTGATCCGGCTGCGTCTCGCGAAGCTGCCGTTGCGGGGGTTGGTGCGCTTGATCCTCACTTCTCGTTCCTCCCGAGGGGAATCGGGGGCCCGCCTGTGGGGTGGCCGGACCCGTGAGGCGCGGTCATGGACGCGGCCGCCTTCCGAAACGCGTTCGAATTCCGGAGGCGTCGTGCTCCTGACGGGCGCTGCTCGGGAGTATTGAGGGGCGTCAACGTGCCACGCAAGGGCGTGTTTTCGGCCGCGTCGACGCCGGCCCCGGCAGCCCTGGGGCTGCTGGGACCGGTGGGGTCGGCCTTCGCGTCCCGGGTGGGACGGATCAGCCGTCGATACGGTTCCGCTCCCCCGCCGGGACGGCCACCGTGAGGGTGTTGCCGGGCGGCGGGAAGGGGCAGATGAAGTGGTCGGCGAAGGCGCACGGCGGCAGCAGGGTGCGGTTGAAGTCGACCCTTACCCGGCCGTCCCCGTCGGGCGCCGGAGGCCGCAGGAAGCGGAAGCGGTAGCTGCTGTTCCCGCTGGTGGTGTCGGCGAAGACCGCCCAGAGCGAACCGTCGGGTTCGACCGCCACCTGGAGGGTGTGCTCGGCGCCGTCCACGGTGAAGGTGATCTCGCCGGACAGCCCCAGACCCCGCTCGCGCCCGTCGGCGTTCTCGACGCGGACGGTCCGGTCGGAGTCGTACGGCCGGAAGGTGCCGTCCAGCGACCACTTCGGGTCGTACGGGGTGGCGTCGATGGTCCGGAACGCCAGGCGGGCCGGGGACTGCGGGTCGAAGTCCCTTACAGCCCAGAGGCCTTCACGGCTCAGCACGACCAGCCGGCGCTCGCCCTGGGCCACCCTGGACGCGTCGATGGGACCCCGGTCGGCGCCCAGGCCGACCTCTCCGGCCAGTGGCTTCGCGTCGACGGTCAGCCCGTCCTCGGGGGTGGCGGTGAGCACCACCTCGTCGGCTTCCTCTCGCCACAGACCGGGTACGGCCGGAATTCGCCCCTCCGGATGGTCGGCGAGCCAGTGGGTGCCGGTGAGGGAGAGCGGGCCGTGCGGCGCGGCCACGGCGACGATGCGCCCCTCGTGCCAGCGCTGCCAGGCGTGGAACTCCTCGCTGTCCTGCTGTGCGTCCGTGCTCATGCGGTCAACCCTTCCATACCGGCTCGGCCAGGCCGAGGTGCGACCTCAGCGTGGAGCCGGTGTATTCCGAGCGGAAGGCCCCGCGTTCCTGGAGGAGCGGGACGACCCGGTCGACGAAGCCGTCGAGGCCGCCCGGGGTGAGATGCGGTACGAGGATGAAGCCGTCGGCCGCGTCGGTGGTGACGAACTTCTCCAGCTCGGCGGCGACCGTCTCCGGGGAGCCGATGAAGGACTGCCGCGCCGTGGACTCGATGACCGTCTGCCGGATGGACAGCCCCTTGGCCTCGGAGAGATCCCGCCATCTCGCGGCCACGGCCAGTGGGTCCGCTACCCGGACCCTGCCCTGGACCAGGCTCGATCCGGGGTCCGGGTCGACGTCGGGGAGGGGCCCGTCGGGATCGTACGAGGAGAGGTCGCGGCCCCAGACCTGTTCGAGGGCGAGGATCGCGTTCTGCGGGGACACCTGCTGCCGGCGGATCTCGGCTGCGTTCTGCTGCGCCTCCGCGTCCGTGTCGCCCAGGACGACGGTGACCCCGGGCATGATCTTCAGGTCCCCGGGCTGCCTGCCGTACTTCGCGAGGCGCGCCTTGACGTCGGCGTAGAAGGTCCGCCCGGCCTCCAGGGTGCCGTGCCGGGTGAAGATGACGTCGGCCGTGGACGCGGCGAATTCCCGGCCCTCGTCGGAGTCCCCGGCCTGGATGACGACGGGGTGCCCCTGGGGTGAGCGGGGGACGGTGAACTCCCCGGAGATCTCGAAGTGCTGCCCGGAGTGCGCGAACGGCCGGGAGGTGCCGTCGGGCGTCCAGGAGTCCCACAACTCACGTGCTGTGGAGACGAATTCGGCGGCGCGGGTGTACCGGTCGGCCCGGTCGAGGTAACCGCCGCGGCGGAAGTTCTCGCCGGTGAACGCGTCCGAGGAGGTCACCACGTTCCATGCGGCACGGCCCGCGCTGAGGTGGTCGAGCGTGGCGAGGCGGCGGGCGAGTTCGTACGGCTCGTTGAAGGTCGCGTTGACCGTGGCGGCGAGCCCGAGTCGCTCAGTGACGGCGGCCAGGGCGTTGAGGACGGTGAGGGATTCGGGACGGCCCACCACGTCGAGGTCGTGGATGCGGCCGTCGTGCTCGCGCAGCCGCAGCCCCTCCGCGAGGAAGAAGAAGTCGAACTTCCCCCGCTCGGCGGTCCTGGCCAGGTGTTCGAAGGAGGTGAAGTCGATCTGGCTCCGGGAGCGGGGATCGGTCCACACGGTGGTGCTGTTGACGCCCGGGAAGTGGGCGGCGAGGTGCATCTGCTTCATGAAGTCCCCCCTGAGGTCCTCGCGAGCGCGTAGCGGTTGGCGGGCCTGCCGAGGCCGAGGTGCTCGCGGAGTGTGCCGCCCGGGTAGAACGTGCGGAACAGGCTGCGGTGCTGGAGCAGGGCCACTGTTCCGTTGACGATCCTCTCGAGGTCGCGCTCCGGCGAGATGGGGGTGAGGTGGAAGCCGTCGACGGCTCCGCCCCGGTGCCACTGGGTGATGAGCTCGGCGAGGTCCACGGGGCCGCCGCGGAAGTAGGTCCCCCGACCCGCTAGCTGCGGGCCGCTCTCGAGCCCGGGTTCGGGTGCCGTCTCGGCGTCCCCGAGGTCGACGGTGAGGGCGACCAGGACCCGCAGGCTGTCGGGGTCCCGGCCGTGGGCCGCCGCGGCGCGGCGCAGGTCGTCGCCGAGCGAGGCAGCCTGTTCGGGTGAGGTGGCCCGTACGTAGACGACGTCGGCGTGCCGCGCGGCGGGCTCGCGGGCAGGGCCGCTCGTGCCGTCGATGACGGTGACGGGCCGGCCCTGCGGCGGCCGCGGCACGATGGCCGGGCCGCGGACGGAGAAGGTACTGCCCTCGAAGTCGACGTAATGGAGCTTGTCGCGGTCGATGAAGCGGCCGGTTGCGACGTCCCGGATCTCCGCGTCGTCCTCCCAGCTGTCCCACAGCCGCGCTCCGGCGTCGGCGGCCTCCCCCGCCTCCTGCCACAGCGCGGTGGAGGGTGCGGCGGGGCGCCGGCCGAACAGCCGGGCCTCGGCCTCGGTCGTCGACACGTCGGCGTGCCAGCCGGCCCGGCCCTTGCTCACCCAGTCGAGGGTGGCGACGGCGGACGAGACGTGGAAGGGCTCGGTGTGGGTGGTGGTGACGGTCGGCACCAGGCCGATCCGGGTGGTGGCCGGGGCGACACGGGCCAGTACGGCGAGCGCGTCGGGGCCGGGCCGCGCGAAGGAGTCGCTCAGGGTGACGAAGTCGAGCGCGCCCCCTTCGGCGAGGCGTGCCAGCGCGACGTGGGAGCCGGCGTCGTAGCGCGGCGGGCCGCCGATCTCGGCGGCGAGGTGAAGTGGTCTGGTGGCGGACATGCGGGACCTCTCGGGATCAGTTCTCGGTCTTCGGGAGGCCGGGCGGATTGATCTCCGACTTCTCGACGGCCTCGTTGGACAGGCCCCAGCGCTTCAGCACCTCGGCGTACGAGCCGTCCTGGATGATGTGGTCGATCGCGGCGCCGTACGCCTCCACCAGCCCGCTGTCCTTCTTCGTGGTGGCGGCGATCTTCCCCTGGACGCCGTCACCGCCGCCCGAGAGCGTGCCGACGATCTCGGACTGCCCGGCCGACGCGACGTGGTAGTTGGCCGAGGGGCTCGGGCCCAGGTAGGCGTCGATGCGGCCCGACTGGAGTGCCAGGTAGTAGTCGGTGTCCTTCTGGAAGTACTTGATGTCCACCGGCTTGCGGCCGGCCTTGACGTTCTCCTCGTTCCAGTCGACGAGGATCTTCTCCTGGTTGGTGCCGGAGGCGACGGAGATCGTCTTCCCCGCGACGTCCTCCGGTCCCTTCACCTTCCAGCCGGATCCCTTCTTCGCCTCGAAGGCGATGTTGTCGAGCCGGTACGTCGCGAAGTCGTACTTCTCCTTGCGCTCCTCGGTCACAGTGACGTTGGACAGCACCCCGTCGAACTTCGAGCTGTCGAGGCCGACGAAGAGGTTCTCCCAGGAGACCTGCTCGAATTCCGGCTTGAGTCCCAGCGTGTCGGCGATCAGGGTGGCGAGGTCGATCTCGCTCCCGATCCGGGTCTTGTCGTCGGTCGCGTAGAAGCCGAGCGGTGGCGAGGCGTCGGCGCTCGCGCCCAGCCGGAGCGTGCCGCGTTCGCGGACGGCGGCGGGCACCTGGGCCGCGATGGCGTCGACCTTCTTGCCCCTGATCCGCTTCTGGTCGGGGCCGATGTTGATGCCGGTGTCCTTCTGGCCCTTGGGACGGATCACGTCCTCCGTGCCGTCGGCGGTGCCGCACGCCGTGAGCAGCCCGGCGGCGGTGAGGGTGGCGAGGGCTGCGGTGATTGTGCGGCGGACGGGCATGTGACTGCTCCTTGACTGCGGGGACATGGCTCAGAGGACCTTGGAGAGGAAGGCGCGGGTGCGTTCCTGGACGGGACGGTCGAGTACGTCGGCGGGCGGGCCCTGCTCGACGATCCGTCCCTCGTCCATGAAGACGACGGTGTCGGCTACCTCGCGGGCGAAGCCGATCTCGTGCGTGACGACGATCATCGTGGTGCCCCCGTGGGCCAGGTCCTTGATGACGTCGAGGACCTCGCCGACGAGCTCGGGGTCGAGCGCCGAGGTCGGCTCGTCGAAGAGCAGCAGTTTCGGTTCCAGGGCGAGGGCGCGGGCGATCGCGACGCGCTGCTGCTGGCCTCCGGAGAGCTGCTTGGGGTAGGCCCCGGCCTTGTCGGCGAGCCCGACGCGGGCCAGGAGCTTCTCCGCCGCGGCGACGGCGTCCTTGCGGGGGCGGCCCAGCGCTGCGACCGGGGCCTCGATGATGTTCTCCAGGACGGTGAGGTGCGGGAAGAGGTTGAAGTTCTGGAAGACGAAACCGATCCGGGTGCGCTGGCGCAGGACCTCGCGTTCGCGCAGCTCGTACAGCTTGTTGCCGGACCTGCGGTAGCCCACCAGGGTGCCGTCGACGCTGATCCAGCCCTGGTCGACCTTCTCCAGGTGGTTGATGGTGCGCAGCAGGGTGGACTTCCCCGACCCGGACGGGCCGAGGACGACGGTCACCTCTCCCGTGCGTACGGACAGGTCGATGCCGCGGAGCACCTCGAGCGGACCGAAGCTCTTGTGCACGGATCGGATCTCGACCATGGCGTCGGACCCGGTGGTTTCTTCTGTGGGTGCGCTCATCGCACGGCCCCCTTGGCGTAGTGACGTTCGACGTAGTACTGGAGGGCGGAGAGCACGGTGGTCAGGAGGATGTACCAGACCGTGGCCACCATCAGCAGGGGCACCACCCGGCCGTTGCGTCCGTAGACGACCTGGACCTGGTAGAAGAGCTCGCCGATCGCCATCACGGAGACGATCGAGGTGCCCTTGAAGAGGGAGATGATCTCGTTGGCGGCGTTCGGCAGGATGGAGCGCATCGCCTGCGGCAGCACGATGCGCCGCAGCTGCCGCAGCCGTGGGATCCCGAGCGCGGCGGCCGCTTCCAACTGGCCGCTGTCCACGGCCAGTACGCCGCCGCGGACGATCTCCGCCGCGTACGCCGCCTGGTGCAGGGCGAGCCCGAGGACGGCGGCGCTCATCGCGCCGACGAGGTTCATCGTGTCGAAGGAGACGAATCCGGGCCCGAACGGAATGCCGAATTCGAGCTCCTTGTAGAGGTACGCCAGGTTGAACCAGAACAGCAGCTGGACGATGAGCGGGATCGAACGGAACGCCCAGATGTACGCGTACGAGACCGCCCTGAGGAACGGGCTGGCGGACAGCCGCATGAAGGCCAGGACGATGCCGAGCGCGAAGCCGATCACCGTGCCGTAGAAGGTCAGCTGGAGGGTGACCCAGACGGCGTGGAGGATGGTCTCGGTGGTGACGAACCGGGCGAAGACGTCCCATTCCCAGCCGGGGTTGGTGATCAGGCCGTTCAGGAACTGGGCGAGCAGCACGGCCGTGGCCGCGACGGCGACCCAGCGCCAGGGGTGGCGTACGGGGACGACTTTCAGGGCCGCGTACTCGTCGACGGCCGGTTCTTCGGCGACGGTGGTTTCGGCCGGTGGGTGGACGGGTGGATCGCTGGTCAGCGACATGGTGGAGGTTCCTTCTGCGACGGGAGGACGAAAGGGGGGCCGTGCTCACGCGGTGAGGCGGTCCCGACAGGAGAGGTCGCGCAGGAACGCGAGCGCCGTCCGGGCGGTGGCGTCGTTCTGACGGAAGGCCGGGCCGCCGGTGCGCGGCCGGGTGAAGGCACCGCTGGAGCGTGCGGTGGTGTAGGGGCCGAGGGCGAAGCGGCGGGGGTGGGGGCGGCCGTCACGGTCCAGGATCCGGCCGTCGGCCGGGTCGACGGAGAGCAGCCCCGTGTCGGTGCCGGCCGCACCGTCCTCGTGCAGTCCGCTCAGCAGCGAACTGCGGGTCTTGCGCAGCGAGGGGTCGGGCAGCCGGGCCTCGACCAGGGCGCGGGCTTCGGTGTGCGCGCCGGGCACGGTGGCACTGCGGGCCCGGAAGACACCCTGTTCCTCGTCGGCCTCGACGGTCATGCCGGCCCCGAGGAAGCGGACGACGCCGGCCTGCGAGAGGGCGAGGAGCTGGCGCAATCTGGGGCCCGGCGGTCCGGAGGCGAGGTAGCTGAAGAAGCCGTGCCACCGCTCGCCGATGTCGCCGAAGCTGACCAACTGCCCGTAGACGGAGAGCAGTCCGAGGAACACGGCGAGGTCGGGGCTGTGCCGGGGGTCGTGCCGGCGTTCGAGGTCGGCGGTGATGTAGGCGCGCAGCCCGTCCTGCAGCGAGTCGTACGAGGCATGGCGCACCCCGTCGAGCGGATGGTCGAGGGCGTCGAGGTCGAGCCGGTCGGCCGGATCGGGGACGGCCGAGGCTACGAGGGCCGCGAGCTCGGGGCTGCCGGGCTCGGCGACGGCGTACTTCTCCTCGAAGTCGCCCAGGTCCACGACGGTGCGCTCGGGATGGGCGGTGAAGAGCCGGTGGTAGTGGGCGTGGCCCAGCTCCTTGGTGACCAGCGGCCACAGATCGCGCCGGAAGTCCACGGGGCCGGGGCGGCCGAGGACCTCCGCCACCTGATCGGCGCCGAAGTGGTGCGGCAGGGGCGGCCGTTCGCCCTCCCAGGTGTAGCCGATCTTGGAGTGGTACGGGACGCCTCGCCGCGACCCGACGTACAGGACGGGCTCCCTGCCGGAGGGCACATAGGCCCCGTTCTCGTAGCGCCCGCCGCGCCCCTCGGTGAGCAGCACCATCAGGTCGATGAAGGCGAGGCCGAAGCCGCGCACGAGGACGGGCTCCCCGGCGGGCAGGGCCGTCAGGTCGGTGTCGGCGGTGAAGTCGGGCGGCAGGTGGACGAGTCCGTGGCGTGCGGCGAAGGCGGACAGCTCCTGCTGTTCCGTGTCCGGTTCGGCGTCGAGATGGCCGACGGTGAGGACGACGAGATCGGCGGCGAGCGGCTCGGCACGCCCCTGGATCCAGACATGCTGCCGGCCGCCACGGGGTCCGGAGACCCGCAGTGCGTAGCCGGTGTGTTCGTGGACGGTGATGCCGGGCGGGAGCGCGGCGAGCGTCTGGTCGTACACCCAGCGGAGATAGGCACTCTGCAGCCGGCGGCTGGGGAAGTCCTGGTCGCCGAGGCCGTGTATCTCCTCCAGGACAGCGGGGTCGGCGGAGGTGGCGGTCCGTCCTTCGCGGACGTCCGCGGCCCAGGTGTGCAGGGCGGGGCCCGGGCGGACCGGGCCGTCCAGCTGGACCGTTTCGTCGGTGAACATGGTGACGTCCTCGGCCATGGAGTTCATCCAGAGCAGCGGGGACTGGTCCTGCCGCCAGATCCGGCCGCCGCCCGGCGGGTACGGGTCGACGAGGTGGATGTCCAGGGGCCGGTCGCCGTACAGCTCGGCGGCGTTGGCGGCTATGCGTTCGATGACTCCGGTGCCGCGCGGTCCGCCGCCGATGACGACGAGCGCCGGTGCGCCGGTCACCGTGCGCCCGCTGTGCCGCGTGCGTAGTGGCGTTCGACGTAGTACTGCCCGATGGAGAGGAGAGAGGTTACGGCCACGTACCAGAGGGTGGCGACCAGCAGCAGCGGGATGACCTCGTAGGTGCGGTGGTAGACGAGCTGCACGGAGTACAGCAGGTCCTGCACGGCGATGATGCTGACGATCGAGGTGCCCTTCAGGGTCCCGATCAGCATGTTTCCGGCGGGCGGGACGATGGAGCGCATGGCCTGCGGCAGCACGATCCGCCGGAGCCGGCGCCAGGGTCCGAGGCCGAGCGACTGTGCCGCCTCCAGCTGCCCGCGTTCGACGGAGAGGATGCCGCCGCGGACCACTTCCGCGGCGTACGCGGCCTCGTGGAGCGTGAGACCGATGACAGCGACCGTGACCGGGCCGAGGAGGTTGACGGTGCTGACACCCAGGATCTGCGGGTAGAGGGCGCCGATGTTGAACCAGAAGAGCAGCTGGACCAGGATCGGTGTCGATCTGAACAGCCAGATGTAGCCCCAGCTCACCGCCTGGAGAACGCGGTTGCCGGAGAGCCTGAACACCGCGAGCAGGGTGCCGAGGGCGAAGCCGAGCACCATGACGAGGCCGGTGAGCCACAGGGTGAGGCCGAGGCCCCGCAGCACGGAGTCGGTCGTGAGGTAATCGCCCACGACGTCCCACTGGAAGGCGTCGTTGCGGACGACGGAGACCAGGGCCCCCGCGAGGAGGAGCAGGACGACAACGGCCGCCGCCCACTGGCCGGTTCGGCGTACGGGGACGATGCGCGGGGCGGCGTCCTCCGCACGCTTGCCCGGTGGTGCGGGAAGTGACGGGGCATGGATTTCTGTCTGCGCGGACATGCGAAGGCTCCGTGGATGCAGAGATCGAACACGGGGCGTGCCTTCAGCGCGAAACACAACGTGGACCGGGCCCCTCAGCGCCGGTCCGCCTCCGAGAAAAGCGCCACCCCGGTGCTGTTGTCAAGCTTGTCCACAGTGTGAGCTGTACGTCTCACCTCGGTTGACGCGCAACCGGATGCCTGTTCCACTTGGGCCATGTATTCGCAGCTGTGGCTGGTCACCCGCTCCCACATCGACTTCGGTCGCGTGTGGTCCTGTTCCTGTTGAGCTGACCCCCCTGCGTCTCCGTTCTTCCCGCTCGCGCCCCTGCCGGCGCCCGAGCGGATTCCCCTGCGTTCCTTCACGTACACAACATCGCTCCGCCCTCCCCTCGTACCGCTGATCTCCCGCCCCGACGCTCCGTGCTGCCCAGGCACCGGAGCGCGGTCGACGAACCCGGAGAAACTCCGCCATGCCCCGAACCCGGCAGTCCGCTGCCTTCGCACTGATCACCGTGGCCGCCCTTTCGCTCACCGCCTGCGGATCGGGTGACCCCGCTGCTTCACCGGCCGGTGCGGGGTCCGCGGGCAAGGGGAAGATCCCGACGGCCGATGTGGTCTCGTCGGTCAAGCGGAACGACGACGCGGCGAAGCTGCTGCCCGAGAAGGTGCGCGCCTCGGGAACCCTCTCCCTCGCGTCCAGCGTCGGCGCTCCGCCCGGGGCGTTCTACCGGGAGGACGGCAAGACGCTCGCGGGTGCCGACATCGACTTCGCGGACGCGGTGGCCCGGACGCTCGGGCTGAAGCTCAAGCGGGAGGTCGCCTCCTTCGAGGCGATCCTTCCGGCCCTCGGCAGCGGCAAGTACGACCTGGGCACAGGAAACTTCGGCGTGACGGACGAACGCCGGAAGTCGATCGACTTCGTCACGTACATCAACGACGGGCAGGGCTTCGCCGTCCGTGACGACAGCGATCTGAAGAAGGTCACCGACCTCACACAGCTCTGCGGCCTGACCGTCGGCACCGGCGCCGGGACCACCTTCGAGGCGACCCTGGAGGAGAACAAGCACCGGTGCGCCGACGCGGGCAAGAAGCCGTACGAGGTCAAGACGTACGCCGACCAGGCGGCGGTCTGGATCTCGCTGCAGCAGGGCCGCAGCGACGTCCTGATGTCCACGATCAACGGACTGCGGTACGCCGTGACCCAGCAGGAGGGACTGCGCTTCCTCAACGAGTACAAGCGGCTCGACGTCGGCTTCGCCTTCAAGAAGGGCACCCCGCTGGCACCGGCCTTCCAGGCCGCGGTCAACGGCCTCAAGGCCGACGGCACCTACGACCGCATCCTGAAGAAGTGGGGCACCTCCGAGTCGGCGATCCGGACCTCGCAGATCTCGCCGCCCGAGATCAAGTGAGGCCCGAGATCGGGTGAGGCCGCCGGGTGCGGCCGGCTGACGCCGGATCAGCAGTCGCACCCGCAGTCGCAGCCTTCGCAGCAGCTGCAGCAGTTGCCACAACAGTTGCAGCCCTCGCAGCAGCCCTCACACCATTCGTCGCAGTCGGCCTTGTGGCAGAGCCCTTCGCGCTCCTGGCCGCTCCACGGGTCGTTGAAGGAGCCGGCACAGCACATCTGACAGGTGCAGGCGAGACCGGCCCAGACCAGGCAGCCGGCGATGAGGCCGCGCCGGTTGCGGGGCGGCTCCGGCGGAAGGGGCGGTCCCCCGGGGCCGGACGGACCACCGGGCGTCGGCGCGTAGGGGTTGCCGGGCGGCGGGCCGAAGGCCCCCGAAGGCTGCCCGCCCTGCTGGTGCGAGCACGACGCGGGTCCGAAGGCCCGGTCCACGGACCGCCGCAGCTCGTGCACCAGGAGCACATGCGCGAGCGTGCTGTCGGTGAATTCCGCGTCCCGCATCGCGAGGCGCACGCCGTGCAGCGCGTCGTCGCACAGCCGGCGGGCCTCGGTGAGCGGTGTGCCGGTCGCGGTCAGGGGGTTCCAAGCACCCGACGCCGCGTCAGTTTCGCGGTCCTCCACCGCGTCCAGCAGATGGGCGAGCCTCCCGAAGAGCCGGCCGGCCTCGGCGAGCGGCGCCACGTTCTGCGGCTTGCCCGCGAGTACGGCGGTGTGCGCGAAGGCCGCGGCGGTGGCCGTCTCGGTGGGTTCGGTGACCGTCAGCAGCGAGGTGCCCGGCCCCGCGAGGGACTCGATCCCGGTCTGCCGGTCGACGGCGTCGACCAGGACCGCCGTGTCGAAGCCGAGCTCGGCCCCGGTGCGGGCCCCGGCCCTGTCCCAGCCCGCCGCGACCCGGCGTGCGGCGGCGGCCACCGGGCGCCGCTTCAACAGCCCGTCGCGGTCTGCCACATGGTCGCGCACCTTCGCTGACGCCAGCACGAGTGACACGGCGGCGGCCAGCCTGGCTCCCTCACCGCGGGCGACCGGCGCCGTCCGCATCGAGCGGAGCGGGCAGGGGCCCGCGGTGCGCCGCTGCCCTGCGGTGCGTTCGGACTGAGCCTCCGTCAGGACCGAGACGATGAGGCCGTCATAGTTCGTGACGACGCGTGCGAACTGGCCGTGGTCCGCCCGAAGGGCGAGACACAGCCCGCAGAGATGAGCCATCCACTCGGCCTTGAGCCCTTCGGACAGCCGATGGGTACATGGCCTCACGATTCCGAACACGACGATCCCCCGGGAGCCGTTCACCTGACGAGCCGCGCTCGTGCACATGCGCGGCGAGCATCGTATCGAGCGATCCGTTCACCCGTACGCCCCTCATGTCACCCGTACGGACGGGCTGCATCATATTTTCGTTCCGCAAGCCCCCTTATGCGGTAGGTACCCTGACGAATCGCCACATGATCTGCACCAGTAGCGTCACGAATCGCCTGCGCGGCGACTATCCCCTTGGCGCTGTATCCGCATCATGGACGACCATAGGGATAGGAAAGAGATGCGGAACACCAACGAACCGCGGTGAGAGGAGGCGTCCATGGGATCGGTGCGCAAGGCGAGTGCCTGGCTGGGCCTCGTGGAGGACAACGACGAGCGGTACTACGACGACGAGTACTCCGAGGATGCTGAGACCGGCACGAATCAGCCATGGGTGACCGACCCCCGGGTGCGGGTCGCTTCCGAGAAGGCCGAGGACAAGGGCCGCCGGATCGCGACCGTCACCCCGGACAGCTTCCGGGACGCGCGCGCCATCGGTGAGCTCTTCCGGGACGGTGTGCCGGTGATCGTCAACCTCACCGCCATGGACCCCGGTGACGCCAAGCGCGTCGTGGACTTCGCCGCGGGGCTGATCTTCGGCCTGCACGGCTCGATCGACCGCGTGGCGACCCGGGTCTTCCTGCTGTCCCCGGCCCACACCCGGGTGGTCAACGGCGAAGCCGCCGGCCGGCCGGCCGACGGCTTCTTCAACCAGAGCTGAGCAGGGCGCTCGCCGGAGAGTCCTACCGGAAAGCGTCCAGGCCGGTGAGCGCCTTGCCCAGCACCAGCTGGTGCATCTCCACGGTTCCCTCGTAGGTGAGCACCGACTCCAGATTCGTCGCGTGACGCATCACCGGGTATTCCAGCGAGATTCCGTTGGCGCCGAGAATCGTCCGCGAGGTGCGGCAGATCTCGATCGCCTCCCGCACGTTGTTGAGCTTTCCGAAGCTGACCTGCTCGGGGCGGATCCTGCCGGCGTCCATCCGGCGGCCCAGATGATGGGCGAGCAGGATGCCCTTGTGGAGCTCCAGGGCCATGTCCGCGAGCTTGGCCTGGGTGAGCTGGAACCCGCCGATCGGCCTGCCGAACTGCTCGCGGGACTTCGCGTAGTCCAGGGCGGCCTCGAAGCTGGCGCGCGCCGCGCCCATGGCTCCCCAGACGATGCCGTAGCGGGCGTGGCTGAGACAGCTGAGCGGTCCGCGCAGCCCGGTGGCCCCGGGCAGGACCGCGTCGGCGGGGAGCCGCACACCGTCGAGGACCAGCTCACTGGTGACGGAGGCGCGCAGCGACCACTTGTGCCTGATCTCGGGCGCGGAGAAGCCGGGGCTGTCCGTCGGCACGACGAAGCCGCGGATTCCCGAGCCGCCGCCCGCCTCGTCGGTCTGCGCCCATACGACGGCGACCCCGGCGACCGACCCGTTGGTGATCCACATCTTGCGGCCGGTGAGGATCCAGTCCTCTCCGTCGCGCTTGGCGTAGGTCCGCATCCCGGCGGGGTCCGAGCCGTGGTCCGGTTCGGTGAGGCCGAAGCAGCCGATGATCTCGCCGGCCGCCATGCCGGGCAGCCACCGCTCCTTCTGCTCCTCGGAACCGAAGCGGTGGATGGCGTACATGGCGAGGGAGCCCTGGACCGAGACCAGGGAGCGGATGCCGGAGTCGGCTGCCTCCAGCTCCAGGCAGGCCAGGCCGTACTGGACGGCGCTCGCACCCGCGCAGCCGTACCCCTTCAGCGACATGCCGAGCGCGCCGAGCGATCCCAGCTCGCGGGCCATCTCGCGGATGCCGGGGAGCTCGCCGTTCTCGTACCACTCGGCGATGTGCGGCAGGACCCGGTCGGTCGCCCACGTACGCACGGTGTCGCGGATCGCGAGGTCCTCGGGGTCGAGGAGGTCGTCGATGCCGAGGGGATCACCCGGATCGAACGGCTGCACCTTCAAAGGCTCCGACGGCTTCGGCTGCTTCGCGGACTCGGTGGTGGACATGAGTGCCTCCGGCGGCTCGCACGGTACGGAAACGCGCCAGACTACTAAAACTAGCAGTGGTAGTTACGGCGCCGTGCCGACGTTACGGCTCAGTGTGCCGCCCGTCCAGAGCCGGTGGCCTCGGCGGGTTCGCGCCGGGAGGGAAGGGGTACCCGCCGTGAGCCCGGCCCCGGGGCGTCCGGCGCCGGTACCGGACGGGGCTCGCGGCGGGGCGGGGCCCCGGCCACGCCGGGCCCCGCGGCCTGCTCCGGCACGGCTGCCGCCTGCCCCCGGCAGACGCTCGTCGCCTCAGGACAGTCCATGACGCGCGGCAGACGCAGCGCCGCCAGCGCCCCGAGCAGCAGCAGGCCCGCGCTGACCAGCAACGTGAGGTGGAGACCGTCGACGAAGGCGTGCCGGGCGGTGTTCCGCAACAGGTCGCCCATGGGGCCGCCCAGCCGGCCGGCCACCTGGTAGGCCTCGCCCAGCGAATGCGACGCGGCCGATCCGGCGGCGGCGGGAACGCCCTCCTCGTGGACGCGGGAGAGCCCGGGGGCGTAGGCCGCGTTCATGACACTGCCGAGCAGCGCGATCCCCAGCCCCGCACCCAGCTGGTACGAGGTCTCACCGATCGCGGCAGCGCCGCCCGCCCGCTCCGCGGGGGCCTCGCTCAGCATCGATTCGTACGCCCCGAACAGGGTGGACTGCAGCCCGAAGCCCAGCAGCACGAAGCCGGCGGTGAGCAGCACGGGCCGGTCGTGCTGGCCCATCAGGGTGAGCAGGAGCACCGACGCGGCCGTGAGCACGAAGCCCCAGCCGACCATCCGGCGTGGACCGATGCGGCTCAGGGTGTACGAACCCGTGGCACCGGCCGCCATCGCGGCGAAGGTCAGCGGCAGCAGCCGCAGACCGGTCTCCAGCGGGCTCAGGTCCAGCACCAGCTGGAGGTACTGGACCGCGATCAGCTCCAGGCCGACCAGGGCCAGCATGGCGAGCACGATGCAGCCGACCGCGGTGGTGAAGGCGGGCCGGGAGAACATCGCGATGTCGATCAGCGGGTGCGTACGCCGCTTCTGCCTGCGCACGAAGAGGGCCAGGAGTGCGGCACCGGCGAGCAGCGGAGCGAGGGTGGCGGGGTTCAGCAGTCCCTCGCCGCCGCCGATCCGCTTGATCCCGAGGACGACTCCGAGCACACCGGCCGCGGCCATCAGCGCGCCGAGCACATCCCAGGGGCCGTCGTTCTCGCCCCGGGACTCCGGCAGCAGCCAACGCCCGACCGGGAGGATCAGCGCCATGAGCGGGATGTTGATCAGGAAGACCGAGCCCCACCAGTAGTGCTCGACGAGGAAGCCGCCGATGACCGGCCCGGTCGCGGCGCCGACCGCGGCCACCGCGGTCCATATGCCGATGGCCATGGCCCGCTCGCGGCGGTCGGGGAAGACCTGGCGGAGTATCGACAGCGTGGCCGGCATGATCATCGCGCCGCCGACGCCGAGCAGCGCACGCGCCGCGATCAGCACCCCTTGCGAATCGGCCGTCGCCGCGAGTGCGGAGGCGACCCCGAAGAGCGCGTAGCCGAAGAGGAGGACGCGCCGTCTGCCGATCCTGTCACCCAGCGTGCCGAAGAGAATCAGCAGCGAGGCACAGACCAGCGGGTAGGCGTCCACGATCCACAGCAGACCGACCGCGCTGGGCCGGAGGTCCTCGGTGACGGCGGGAACGGCGACGTGCAGCACGGTCGCGTCGAGCGCGACGAGCAGCAGACTGAGGCAGAGGACGACCAGGACGACCCAGCGGTTGGCACCGTCGGCTGCTGCGCGCAGCCTGCTCACGGCCGTGGACGTCCCAGTCATGTACGTACCTCCCACAATGAGTCCCTCGCGCTCGGCAGACCCGCTGGGGATCCGGCTCACGGCGTCCCCCGGGCCCGGCATCGACGGGCGAGTGAGCCGTCAGCGTACGCGAGTTCCAGGTGGTCACGCGTGGTGCAGCTCATACGTTCACCGGCCACAGAGTGTGGCGTACGCCACTTCACCCCCCGTGGGCGGGGTGACGCCCGGAGCGCCACGCCGGCGCCGCATCGGCGCGGCGCCCTGTCGGCCGGCGGCTCCCCCGAATGGCCCCGCGACTACACGGCGCAGTCACGCCGGGCCATTTCATCGACCCTCAAACATTTCTGCGAATAGCGACCGGAACGAATAGCCGACGGATCGAAACCATTCCCCGTCGCACGGGGAATGGATACCTGTCTGAGACAAAGTCCACATCACATCGTCATCACAAAGACGCGGGATCGGCCGGATCTCACACTCACTCGCTGTAACGTCCATTGTGTGCGTACCGACATCTTTGCCCGTCTGGACCGGGAGCCGGAACCGCCGAAGATAGAGACCCCGCGGATGAGCCGTCACCGCATCGCTCTCTTCGGCGGGACTTTGGCGTTCTATCTCGCCATCGTCCTTGCCGTGCTGGTCTCGTCCTGGCTGGTGGCCCTCGACTGGAAGGTCATGCTGTTCCGGCCCTATCAGCAGTGGCCGGAACTCCACGCCTTCCTCGACTACTACGTCGTGCTCGGCCAGCGTGGCCCCACGGCCGTGATGGTCGCCTCCTGGCTCGGCTGGCGCTCCTGGCGCCAGCACACGCTGCGTCCGCTGCTCACGCTGGGCGCCTCCCTGCTGCTGCTCAACCTGTCGGTGGGAGCGGTCAAGCTCGGCCTGGGGCGGCTGGGCCCGCACTACGCCACCGAGATCGGCTCGGCGGAGCTCTTCGCCGGCGGCGATATATTTCCTTCGGGACACACCGCCAACGCCGTGGTGACCTGGGGAATCCTCGCCTACCTGGCCACCACCCCGCGGGCCAGGCGCTATCTGTCGGCCCTCTCCGCCTTCGTCTCCCTGGGCGTGGGGCTCACCACCGTCTACATCGGCACCCACTGGCTCAGCGACGTCCTGCTGGGCTGGGCGGCCGGCCTGCTGATCCTGCTGGCCCTGCCCTGGTTCGAGCCTCTGATCACCCGGACCGAGGTCTGGATACTCTCGGTGCGCGAGCAGTGGCGGACCCGTCGCAGGCTCCGGGAGTCCGTTCCTGCGGCTCCCGTGGCACCGGAGCCGGTCCTGCTCTCGGTGGGCTCCGAGGGTGCTCAGGAGGCCGCGAGCAGGGGGCCGGTGCCCGAGACGGCGGGAACCGCGGGTCATACGGGTGCGACCGGCCGTGCACGGGCGCACCAGGCGCACCCCGCGCGTTCGGAGCGGACGCCGCTGACCCCGGCCGGCACACGCCGTCCGCCGCATGTGGACCGTACCCAGCGGAGCAGCGCGGGTCCGTCCCGCCCGGTGACGGGTGGTCCGGTCGCTCCCTGACCCGCCCTCCTGACCTGCGGGGACGCTACGCATACCCGTTCCCGCGCACAGCGAAGGCCCCGACTCCGGTCGGGGCCTTCGCTCGTCGGGGCCGGCTTCAGCCGACCCAGCAGCGCGTCACGGTCGAGGCGTCCACCTCGAAGTTGATGCGTCCGCCACGGAACTCCATGGTGATGACGGTGCCCGGCGGAAGAGCCCGGACCGTGCTCCAGCCACGCGCTCTGGCCTGCCGTTCGGCGGCCTCGGCGTCGAGGCCGACGTATGACCCGGGAGTGTCGTCCGGCTGGTCGGGAGGGGTCGGTACAGGTGCCATACCTCTCACCGTAGGCCGCCTCGCGCCGTGGCGGAAGCGGTGGTGGTCCCGGGCCCCGATGCATCCCCATGTACCTCAGCGGTCACGCTTGTGTCACAGGATCCCCACGCGCGTTTACGCCGGGCTACTTCACCCGAACGGGCAGTCAGGCAGCATGAGACCTGAATTGACCGGCCCCCACGGAAAGCCGCAGAGGAGCGCCGGGAGGGAAATACGGGACGCTGGGAGCTGCGCGCGTTCGCCTTTTCCGAGGTCCTCGGAAAAGGCGAATATACGGGCGCGCCACCTGGAATTCACCCGCCCTTATGCGAGCCTTACTTTCGCCCGCCTCCCCGCCCGCGGCGCCCGGGCTGAAGAGCGCCCGGACCGCCGCATCATCCGGAATGGAACCGTCCGGGATGCGGCGCCCGGGCGCCCGGACTCAGGCCCGCCCTCTGCGGATCGCCCCGGCGGCCTTGTGACGCAGCGCATACGCCCCGTCCAGCACGGTGCCCCGGGAACGGTGGAACGCGCTGTGCAGCACGCCCTGCGACCCACGCCCTCCGCCCCGCGCGGCCAGCTCCGTGAAGAGCTTCTCGTGCCGCTCGGCGATCGGCGCGGGGTCGAACCGCGCGGCCGAGGCGCGCGCGGCACGGCCCATCCTGTGCCGCAGGGCGTCGTCGTCGATCAGGCCGAGCAGCGCCTTGGCGAAAGCGCTGGTGTCCCCCAGCGGCACCAGGCGTCCGTCCGTGCCGTCGTCGATGATCTCGGCGGGTCCGTGGGGGCAGTCGGTCGCCACGACCGGCACTCCGCAGCGCATCGCCTCCACGATCGTCATGCCGAACGACTCCCGCTCGGAGGTGACGGCCGCGATGGAGCTCTTGGGCCACTCCGCCTCCATCGGGTCGACCGACCCCATGAGGAACACCCGCTCCCGGAGTCCGAGCTCGTCGACGAGCGCGCGCAGGGACTGCTGCTCGTTGCCGGACGCGTCACCGGCACCGTAGATCCGCAGTCGCCACTCCGGGCGCACCGCGGCGACCTCGGCGAAGGCCCGGACCAGTACGTCGTAGCGCTTGACCCGGTGCAGCCGGCCCGCCGCCACGATCCACTTGGCGTCGCAGTCGGCGGGCGGCGCGGCGGGCTCGGGCACACTGTTCGGAATGGCCTCGATGCGCACGCCGGGCAGCCGCAGCCGGGTGCGGTAGTCACGGGCATCGGCCTCGGTGACGGTCGTGACGGCGTCGAGCAGCCCGTACCGGTGGCTTATCTCCCGGCGGAGCCGGTAGCTGTGGCTCTCGAGGGTGAGGTGCTCCTGGCCGACGCGCACCGGGCCGCGCCGCGTCTGCCGGCTGATGTGGACGTTCAGGCCGGGGCGCGTGCCGACGACGACATCGGCCTCCATCGCGGCCAGATGGGCCGCGACGCGGCTGTCGGTGAGCCTGCTGTACTGCCCGTGCCTGGTGTCGCCACGGGGGAACACCGATGCGGGCCTGGCGTGTTCGGCGGACGCCCCCTCGTACTCCGGACTCGACTTGCGCAGATCGACGAGGTGACTCATCCGCACCCCCGCGGGTGCGCCGAGCTTCGGGTCGTCGCGGTGCCGGAAGACGGAGACGATCTCGACGTCGTGCTGCTCAGCCAGCGTACTGGCGAGCGTGAAGGTGGTACGGATCGTTCCCCCGATGCCGTACGCGTTGTGGAGCAGAAATGAAATGTGCATTACGTAGTCGTTTCCCCTGTTCGACTGGTCTGCAACGGACCTTACGCGGGGTCAGGAGACGGCACAGCATTCGCACAGGAGTCGCACAAACCCGTGACGTTTCGAACGAACGCCCGCGCACCGGGGGCCTTTGCGCGGAATCCTCGACTCCGGATCGCCTGTGCGATCTTCAGGCTCATCGGGCCGCCGACTCCGGCGCTTAATCTCCCGATTCTCGCGTGACCCCGGCCCCCGGTCTTCCGTTGTCTTCATGAGCCGGGAACCGCCCGGCCCACGCACCGAGTTCGAGGAGCCACCCGTGCCGCGCATGCTCGACGTCAGCGAGGACGTACGCGCCGAGATCGGCGATGCCGAAGCCGACCGGCTGCTCGTCGGCGACAGTGCCCCAGGCAGTTACGACTGCACCTCATGCCGCACACCCGGCGACTCCGACCAGGAACGCACCAGCACGGTGCTGTTCGTGGGCGACGAGACCGCCGTGCTCGCCTTCGCCCATGCGACCTGCATCCCCTCTCAGGTCGTCCAGGTCGCGGAGGACCAGCTCCAGGGCGCCGTGCGGTCGATCACCGGCAGCGAGCCACAGAATCCGGAGGGCCTCATGCCCGAACAGGCTGTCCTCGGCATCACCAGCGGTCTCGTCCTGATCGAGGACGACCTCCGCCCGGCCCTGGTCGTCGAACCGACCGGGCCGATCGCCCGGCCCGGCACGGACGGCAGCGGCGGCGACCAGTTCCTCCAGCTCCTGCTGGAGCAGGGCTTCCTGCCCACGCCCCACCTGAACCGGCTGCCGGGCGTCCTGCCCGGCTGGTCGGTCCTCCTCGCCATGGGCCAGCTGCACGCCGTGCTGCAGCCGGGCGCGGGCGGCGGCAGCCCGGTCGCCTGGTGGCAGGCCCATCAGCCGCTCCAGGTCACCGAGGGCTGGCGGTCGGCCGCCAACAAGTCGCAGAGCGTACTGGTCTTCGCCGCGCCGGCCGGTTCCATCGGCCAGCAGCCGCGCGAGGACCTGCTCAGGGACGCGCTGGACAAGGCCGCGGTCAACGGTCTCCTGGTCGCCGCGACGATGCCGCTCGCCGGGACCTGAGCATGTCCGTGCTGCCCTCCCCTGCCCCCCGAACAGCGATTTCTCCGTCCGGCCCGCATCCGACGGGCGGTGAGGTCGTTGGCACCTACGTGCACTCATACGACCCTTCTCGCCAGCAGCAGACCCCGATCCCGGCCATGCGCCCGTCGCAGGACCCCTCGGGCGGCAAGTCCCCCACCCCGATCTACGACGCGCTGTACTCCGAGTACAGGCGATCGTTCCGGGCGCTTCCCGGGGACCGCACCGGTGAGGAGAATCTCGGCTTCAGAACGTTCGGCATCGGGATGTTCGGCAGCCGTGCACCGCTGAGCGGCCGTACGGCGGCGAACGCCCAGGGAAGTCACGGCTCGGGCGGGTCCAACCCCGGTTCCTGGCAGCGGGTCGGACGGCACGCCGGGCGCGCCAGGCCCGCGGCGCTGCCGCCGGGGTCCACGGACGCCTGAGGGACACGACGAAGCCCCGGACCACCCGCTCGCACGGGT
>NZ_JBHWZS010000081.1:19394-31241 GCF_042728155.1 Streptomyces sp. NPDC060209 | reverse complement strand
GTCCTGGACGGCGACCGGGTTCCGCGTTTCCCCCTCACTTCCGGCCGGCTCCCTCCTCCCCCTCTCCGCCCTCGTAGGCGCGGGCGGAGGCATCCACGTGGGCGAGCCGCCTCAGGGCGCCGAACATGGCCTCCCCCAGCACCGTGCCGACGACGACGCTCTCCACCAGGTCCTCGCGCGCCACCCGCCGCCGGACGTAGTCGAGGTCCGCGGACGCGACGGACTCCGCCGCTTCCGCGTAGAGGTCGAGCAGCTCGACGAATCCGCCGTGCCCAGCCCTGTGCAGTGCGGCCAGCACCCCAGCCAGGGACCGGCCCGCAGGGTTGTCCGGGCCGACCCGCCAGCCGCGCCGGGCCAGCAGCGCGGCGACCTCCTCCCGGGCCTCGGCCGATTCGGGTCCCGCGTCCTCGGGCTCCTCGGGCGTGATGCGAATGGCCGCCGCGCCGAGCACCATGTGCACCGGCTGTTCGGGGTCGTCGACCGCCTCCAGGACCTCCGCGATGGCGGACAGCGGCATTCCGCCGACGTCCAGGAGGGCGCGGATCAACCGCAGCCTGCGCTCGTGCCCGTCGTCGTAGCGCGCCTGGTTCGGGCTGGTCAGCATGCCCGCCGGCAGCAGCCCCTCCCGTACGTAGTACTTGATCGTCGGTACCGGGACTCCGGATTTCCGACTCAATTCACCGATGCGCACCGTGCGTTCACCCTTCAGGAGCTTGCCAAGCCGACCCCCATCATAGATAGTCCCCCTATCGGATAGCAGAGAGTCCTGCTATCCATAATGCTTCTGGGGGTCCTCATGCAGTCATGGCGCACATGGCACCGGCCGTTAGTCCTGTTCGCCGCGGCGATGGTCGTGATGTCCGTCGTCGGAGCGGTGGGGATCCTGGTGGACGACAGGGTCATCGCGAACGCGCCGATCTGGGCCAAGCCGTTCAAGTTCGCCGTCTCGTTCGTGGCGTACGCCCTGTCCCTGGCGTGGATGCTGACGCTCCTGACCCGCGGCCGGCGCATCGGCTGGTGGGCCGGCACCGTGGTCGCCGCCGCGTGCGCCGGGGAGATGGCGATCATCACGGGTCAGGTGATCAGGGGGAAGCGGAGTCACTTCAACAACGAGACCGCGTTCGACTCGGCGCTGTACGAGGCGATGGCCGCCACCGTCGTCGTCCTCTGGGCAAGCACCCTCGTCATCGCGATCCTGCTGCTCCGCGCACAGATCGCCGACCGCGCCTCGGCCTGGGCCGTGCGGTCCGGGGTGCTGATCGCGCTGGTGGGCGCGGGGCTCGGCTTCCTGATGACCCAGCCCTCCGCCGGGCAGCGGGCGGCCGGCGGTCTCGACACCGCCGACGTGGTCGGCGCCCACTCGGTCGGCGTGCCGGACGGCGGGCCCTCGATGCCGCTGACGGGCTGGTCGACGACGGGCGGTGACCTGCGTATCCCGCACTTCGTCGGCATGCACGCCCTCCAGGCACTCCCCCTGTTCCTGCTCGCCCTGATCCTCCTCGCGCCGCGGATCGCCCGGTTCCGTGACCCGCGTGTGCGGCTGCGGCTGGTGCTCGTGGCCTCCGGTGCGTACGCCGCGGTCGTCGCCCTGCTGGCCTGGCAGGCACTGCGCGGCCAGCCGCTGAACCACCCCGACGGCGCGACGCTCGCCGTCGCGGCTCTGATCGCCGCCGCGACGGCCGCCGGAGCCCTCGCGGCGCTCCGCCCGAACGCCCCCACCACGTCGGCCGGCGCGCCGGACAAGGAGCTCGTGTCATGACCGGTGCACTCTTCGAGATCACTTTCATGGCTGCCGCCCCGTTCTGGCTGCTCATGATCTTCGCGCCGCAGTGGCGCCCCACCGCCCGCCTGGCCGCCTCCCCGCTGACGGTCCTGCCGGTGCTCACACTCTGGGCGGTCATGGCGGCCCCGGTGTTCCCGGAGCTGTGGGCCGCGGTGAGCAGCCCCGACATCGACACGTTCCGCGCGCTGACGGCACTGGCGAACGGTGCCGGAGCGGTCTGGGCGCAGATCATCGCCTGGGACCTGCTGCTCGGGCAGTGGATGTTCCTGGAATCGCGCAGGCTCGGTGTGTCCCCGCTGGTGATGGGCCCTCTGCTGGTGCTGACGATTCTGCTCTCACCGCTCGGCCTGGTCGTCTTCCTCTTCATCCGCGCGGCCCGGAAGCCCCGGTCCCGGTCGGCGCGGCCCGCGTACGAGGATGCGGGCGGACCGGCGAAGCCGTAGGGTGTCCGACCAATCCGGAGGGCCGTCGGCTCCGAATCACTCAGGAAACCGATGCGTGCTCCGGGAGGATCATCCGCGTGAGAGAAGCCGTACACATCAGTAAGGTGCCCTCGCCGGGCCCCGGCCTGCAGGAGCTGCTCGTCCAGGTCGCCCGTGGCGACCAGGACGCCTTCACCCAGGTGTACGACCAGGTCAGCGGGCCGGTCCTCGGCCTGGTCCGGAGCGTGCTGCGCGACCCGGCCCAGTCCGAGGAGGTGGCCCAGGAAGTCCTTGTCGAGGTGTGGCGCACCGCCCCCCGCTACCAGCCGTCCCGCGGCAGCGCCATGAACTGGGTGCTGACGCTGGCCCACCACCGCGCGGTGGACCGGGTCCGGTCGGCCGAGGCGACCGCGGCGCGGGAGCACAAGGCCGCGCTGCTCGACCGCACCCCGGACTTCGACGAGGTGTCCGAGCAGGTCGAGAGCCGGCTGGAGAGGGAACAGGTCCGGCGTTGTCTGCGGACCCTCTCCGAGCTCCAGCGGGAGTCGGTCACGCTGGCGTACTACCGCGGACTGACGTATCGCGAGGTCGGCGAGCTGCTGTCCGTGCCGCTGGGAACCATCAAGACACGGCTGCGCGACGGGCTCATCCGGCTGCGCGACTGCCTGGGGGTGAGCGTATGAGCACGGCCGAGCTGCACACACTGACCGGGGCATACGCCCTGCACGCGCTGCCGGAGGACGAACGCCTCGCGTTCGAACGGCATCTGGGTGCCTGCGAGGCGTGCGCCCAGGAGGTACAGGAGCTGTCCGCCACCGCCGCCCGGCTCGGGCTCGCCGTGTCCGCCACCCCGCCGCCCGCCCTCCGGGCCCGGGTGCTGCGGGACATCACGACCGTACGGCAGGAGCCGCCGCCTCACGGCCGGAGCTCCCGCTCCGCGGCCTCCTCCGGACGGGCCGGCCGCTGGTCGACGTACGCGCTCGCCGCCTGCGTCGCCGCCGCCGCCGCTTTCGGTGGGGTCGCCGTATGGCAGAACCAGGTCGCCCAGGACGCCCGGCAGGAGACCGACCGGGCCCAGCAGCACAACGAGCAGGTGGCGCGGGTGCTCACCGCGTCGGACGCCACGACCAGCGCCGCGGAGCTCGGGGACGGTGCCCGGGGCACGGTGGTGGTCTCGCAGAGCGTGAACCGGGCGGTGTTCCTGACTTCGGACATGGCGCGGCCACCCGGCGGCAAGGTCTACCAGCTGTGGTTCGACGACGGGGGCACCATGCGCTCGGCCGGACTGATGAACCCGTCCGCGACGGACGACGCGGTCCTGCTGGACGGGCCCGTGGACCACGCGTCCGGCATGGGCATCACCGTCGAGCCGGCGGGCGGATCCGACCGGCCGACGTCGGACCCGGTGGCCCTCGTGGAGTTCCGGAACGCCTGAGCCCCTGCTCCTGCCACGCTGCCCTTGCACTCCCCGGTCACTCCCCGGGCACGGAGGCCGTGCCCGGGGAGTCGGCGTTCTCCTGAGTAGCGGCGCCCGGGGAGCTGATGCAGGGTGGCAAGGACGCGTCCTTCTCCGATCGCTGGTCATGGTGCGGGCCGCGCAGCGGCACCGACCATCGCAGCGCCCGAGGACAGGTGGGCCATGAGCACCGTTGAAGAGACGATCGAAATAGCCGTGCCGGTGAGCACCGCCTACAACCAGTGGACGCAGTTCAAGAGCTTCCCCCGGTTCATGACCGTCGTGAAGCAGGTCGAGCAGATCCGCCCCAATCTCACCCGCTGGGTGGTGGGGTTCGGCCCGGTGCGACACGAGTTCGACGCGGAGATCGTGGACCAGCGACCCGACTCCCTCGTGACGTGGCGGAGTCTGGGACCGCGTCTCGGTCATCGGGGCGAAGTGTCGTTCCGTGCGACGGGGTCGGGCCGTACCGAGATGTCCGTGCGCATCGGCGTCAGGTCCCCCGGCACCACGGGCCTTCGCACGCACGCCGCCGGATTCGTACGTCGTGCTGTCCGGGCCGAACTCGGTCACTTCAAGGAGTTCATCGAGGGCCTGGGACGGGAGGGCGGGGCCTGGCGTGGAACCATCCGCGACGGCCACGTCCGGCCCGTGGAGCCGGAGCCCGCCAGAAGCCGGGTCCCTCACTGGCCCGTCGGCTGACCAGCCTGTCCGAGAGCGAGAGACCGAGAGGGCACGTCCGATGGAGAAGGCCCCGCACGAGGAACCGGACGAACGACTGACCGTGACCCCGCCCAAGGAGTGGGCGGCGGGGGTGCCCGCCGTGACGCACGCCTTGGAGTACTCCCTCGCGGAGACATCGGTCCGGCGGACCGGACTGACGCTGCTGACGATGAACCAGGTGGGCGGAATCGACTGCCCCGGGTGTGCCTGGGCGGATCCGTCCCCGGGACACCGGCACCTCAACGAGTACTGCGAGAACGGCGCCAAGCACATCAACGACGAGGCGACGTCTCGGCGCGTCACGGCCGACTTCTTCCGCAGGCACACGGTCTCCGAACTGGGCCGGCGGTCCGACCTGTGGCTCAACCAGCAGGGCCGGCTCACCGCACCGATGGTCAAGCGGCCCGACGCCGACCACTACGAGCCGATCAGCTGGCACGACGCCCTGGGGTTGCTGGCCGATGAGCTGAAGGCGCTGGACTCGCCGGACGAGGCGGTCTTCTACACGTCGGGCCGGGTCGGCAACGAGGCGGCTTTCCTCCTGCAGCTCTTCGCAAGGGCCTTCGGCACCAACAACCTGCCCGACTGCAGCAACATGTGTCACGAGTCCAGCGGGTTCGCCCTGCACCAGACCCTGGGCACCGGCAAGGGCACGGTGAGCCTGGAGGACATCCACCACGCCGACCTGATCCTCGTGGTGGGACAGAACCCCGGAACCAACCACCCGCGTCAGCTCTCGGCGCTGGAGGAGGCCAAGGGCAACGGCGCGCGCATCATCGCGGTGAACGCCCTGCCGGAGGCGGGTCTCCTGCGATTCAAGAACCCCCAGGAGCCGCGCGGGGTCATCGGGCGCGGTGTCCGGATCGCCGATCAGTTCCTCCAGATCCGCAGCGGTGGCGACCTCGCGTTGTTCCAGGGCCTGAACCGTCTGCTGCTTGAGGCTGAGGACGCCCGGCCGGGCAGCGTCCTGGATCAGGACTTCATCCGCTCCGACACCAGCGGCTTCGAGGAGTTCTCACGCCACGCCCGGACCGTCGCGTGGGAGGACGTCCTCGCCGCGACGGGGCTGACCCGCGCGGAGATCGAGAAGGTGAGGGACGAGGTCCTGCGCAGCGAGCGCGTCATCGTCTGCTGGGCGATGGGGGTGACGCAGCAGAAGCACGGGGTCCCCACGATCAGGGAGATCGTCAACTTCCTGCTGCTGCGCGGCAACCTCGGCAGGGCCGGAGCGGGAGCGTGTCCGGTGCGCGGGCACAGCAACGTCCAGGGCGACCGGACGATGGGTGTCTGGGAGCAGATGCCCGACTCCTTCCTCGACGCCCTGCGCGACGAGTTCGGCTTCGAGCCGCCGCGCGCCCACGGGCTCGACTCGGTGAACTCGATCAGGGCGATGCGCGAGGGCCGGGTCAAGGTGTTCGTCGGCGTCGCGGGCAATTTCGTGCGGGCCGCTCCGGACAGCGACGTCACCGAGGACGCCATGCGGCGGTGCGGTCTCACCGTGCACGTCTCCACCAAGCTCAACAGGTCCCATACGGTGTGCGGCCGGACCGCGTTGATCCTCCCGACCCTGGGCCGCACCGAACGGGACATCCAGGCGACGGGCGAACAGTTCGTCACCGTGGAGAACTCGATGAGCGAGGTGCACAGCTCCCACGGGCGTCTGGAGCCGGCCTCCAAGATCCTGCTCAGTGAGGTCGCCATCCTGTGCCGGCTCGCCGCCCGGACCCTCGACGGCGGCGCGGGAATCCCCTGGGCGGAGTTCGAAGCGGACTACGGCACCATCCGGAACCGGATCGCCCGCGTCGTGCCCGGGCTGCACGACTTCAACCGTAGGGTGGCCCGTCCCGGTGGCATCAGACTGCCCAACCCCGTCAACGAGGGCGTCTACGCCACCGCCACGGGCAAGGCCATGTTCACCTGCAACGCCTGGGAGATGCTGCACGCCCCCGACGGACACCTGGTGTTGCAGAGCCTGCGTTCCCACGATCAGTGGAACACCGTCCCCTACACGGACAACGACCGCTACCGGGGCATCCACGGGAGCCGCCGCGTGGTCCTGGTGAACCCGCAGGACGTGACCCGGCTCGGACTGGCAGCGGGGCAGAACGTCGACCTGGTGAGTGTCTGGGCCGGCAGCGCGGATCGCCGCGCGGAGAACTTCACGGTGGTGCCCTACCCGACGGCCCCCGGCTGCGCCGCCGCCTACTACCCCGAGACCAACGTCCTGTTGCCGCTGGACAGCGTCGCCGAGTCCAGCAATCAGCCGACCGCCAAGGGCATGATCGTCCGGCTGGAGCCCACCGGGGAGAGCGCGGGCGTCATCCGGTGACGAGGCTCGCGACCAAATTGATGGCCGTGGCGAGAATGCTGGTCCCGAACACGTAGGACAGCAGGGTGTGGCGCAGCACGATGGCCCGGATCGCCGAACTGGAGACGTCGGTGTCGGACACCTGGTAGGTCATGCCCAGGTTGTAGCTGAAGTAGAAGAAGTCCAGGAACGACGGCTGCCGGCGGGAGTTGAAGTCGATGCCGCCCTCTCCCTCCCCGCCCTCGTCGTAGTAGACGTAGGCGTAGCGAGTGGCGTACATCAGGTGCAGTGCGGCCCAGGCCATGAAGACGCCGAAGAGGGCGGTCGCGGCCCCGGCGTGGCCCGTGTCGGCCTCCCCGAGCAGGAGCAGCAGCACGATGGCGAACAGGCCGCACAGCGCGACCGCCACCACCACGAGTTCCTCGATGAGGGGCCTGAAGTCCTCACGGCGGGCGTTGCGGTGGGTGGCGGCGGCGTCCATCGGCCACAGCACCGCCCATCCCGCGACGACGAAGGCGAACTGGGTCGCGGCGATCCCGGCGAGCACCCCCAGTGCCGCCTGGGTCGGCCACCCGACGGCCACACCCACCACGACGCCCAGGCCCACCGCACGGACGAGCCTGGGGACGGCGTCCAGCGGCGACCAGATGCTCATGCGTCGGAGGGTATCCCCGAGGCCGCCCACCGGCCCGGCACCGAGCGCCTCCCGGGCGAGGCGCGATGCTCCGGGCATGTGCGGGAGGTAGATCCTCTCCGCCCTGCGGATGACGCTGGGCACCGGAGTGGCAGGAGGCCTGGCAGTGCTGCTGCACCTGGAGCACGGCTACTGGGCGGCAATCTCGGCCGCGGCGGTCCTGCATTCCGTCAACCTCCGCACCACGGCCCAGCGCGCGGCCCAGCGGGCCCTGGGTACCGCCGTCGGCCTGCTACTCGCGCTCGGCATCCTGGGAGCGCGCCCGGAGCCCCTGGTGCTGGTCCTGGCCATCGTGGGTCTGGAGTTCCTGCTGGAGTGCGTCGTCGCCCGCAACTACGCCCTCGGAGTCGTCTTCCTCACGCCGTTGGCGCTGCTGCTGAGCGATCTTTCGGCCCCGGCGCCGGCCGGGGAACTGGTCCTGGACCGGGTGCTCGGCAGCGGCCTGGGCATCGTCGTCGGGCTGGTGTGCGCCCTGCTGGTGGTCCATGACCGTGCCGCGGTCCGGGTGGACCGCGCCTTGGCCGCGTGCACGCAGGCCGTCGATCTCGCCGAACAGTCCCTGGCCCGGGGCGGAGGGCCGCGGCCCTCGCCCGTGCAGATGCGACTGGCCGCGGCGGCCGTGGAGCTGCGGGAGGCCGACGACGCGGCGGCCGGTGAACTGCTGCCGGCCGGGATCGATCCCTCCCGGCTCGCGGCCGCCGAACAGCGCGCCTACGAGCTGCTCGGCCGGCTGGACAGGCGCGGGCCTGGGCGTTGACGGGCGCCCCGGCCCCGCTGCCTCACCGGGCCACCGGTCAGCGCCCGCGTCCGCGGGGCGGTCGCGGGAAGAAGCCGCTGGTGCGGGCCCGGTACTCCTCGTACCCCGGCCGTCCGGCCATGTGCCGCTCCAGCAGCGCCTTTCCGCTGCCCTTGGTCAGCAGGAGGCTCATCACGACGGGCGAGACCAGCGTGGCCGCCGCCACCGCGGGGTCGGCACAGACGACGAGGAAGAGCCCCCACCAGACACAGAAGTCACCGAAGTAGTTCGGATGCCGGGTCCAGGACCACAGCCCCCGGTCCATGATCCGGCCCTTGTTCGCCGGGTCGCGCTTGAACCGGGCCAGCTGCGCGTCGCCCACCGCCTCGAAGACGAGCCCCACGGCCCACAGCACGGTGCCGGCCCAGGCCCACCCGTCCAGCGGCCCCGGCAGGTAGTACCCCGCCTGTACCGGCAGGGAGATGAGCCAGACCAGCGCGCCCTGCAGCAGATACACCTTGCGCAGGGCGTACAGGTCGGGACTGCCCGGCGCCCTGGCCAGCATGGCCTCGTAGCGCGGATCCTCTCCGTGGCCCCGGCCCCGCCGGCCGATGTGCGCGGCCAGCCGTACACCCCAGACCACGGTGAGCACGGTCACCAGGAGGCGGCGCGCGTGCCCCCCGTCGTCGGCCGACATGGCGTACGAGACGAGGGCGACGGCAGCGAAGCCGAGGCCCCACGCCACGTCGACGATCCGGTGCATGCGCTTGCGCAGGGCGATCAGGAACGTCACGAGCATGACGGCGAGCGCGGCGCCCGCCGATGCCGCCAGGTTCGGGGCGAACGCCGGCCAGTCGAAGCCGTTCACCGGCCGGACCCGGGGCGCGGCCCCGCGACGACCGGTTCGGCCGGGGCGTGGCCTGTCCGCCCGGCCGCCGTGCCGAGTCCCGCGTACCAGCCGTGGCGGGTGGCGGGCATGCCCGCCGGTCCCTCCGGGCCGGGCCGCACCGAGAGGATCTGGTCGACGCCCATACGCCGCTCCTCGAAAGCGAGGGCCCCGCCCACCAGGTAGAGGCGCCACACCCGGGCCGTCTCCTCACCCACCAGGGCCACGAATTCGGGCCAGCGCTCCTCGAGGGTGCGGTGCCATGCCTCGACGGTCAGGACGTAGTGCTCACGCATCGACTCGACGTCACGGACCTCGAATCCGGCGCCCTCCATCAGACCCACGGTCTCGCCGAGCGGGCGCATGTGCATGTCGGGTGCGATGTACGACTCGATGAACGCCCCGCCTCCGGGGGCGGTCGAGCCCCGGGACATCTGCTGGACCAGGGCACGCCCTTGCGGGCGGAGCACAGAGTGGAGCAGCGCGGTGAAGGCCGGGTACTCGGCGTCGCCGACGTGCTCCCCCATCTCGATGGTGGACACGGCGTCGTACCCGCCCCTGAAGCCGGGCAGACCGGCGACGTCCCTGTAGTCGCAGCGGTGCACCTCGACGAGGTCCTCCAGGCCGCGCTCCTCCACCTGGCCCCGCACGTACGAGGCCTGTTCCGCGGCGAGGGTGACGGCGGTGACCCGGACTCCGTGCCGGGCTGCCGCATGGAGTGTCAGGGATCCCCAGCCGCAGCCGATGTCGAGGAGACGGGCGCCGGGCCGCAGCCCGAGCTTGCGGCAGATCAGCTCCAGCTTGTCGCGCTGGGAGTCGGCCGGTCCGTAGTCCGGGCCGGTGCCCGTCCAGTAGCCGCACGAGTAGGCCATGGTCTCGTCGAGCAGCAGGGAGTAGAAGGCGTTCGAAAGGTCGTAGTGGTGGCTGATGGCGGCCCTGTCGCGGGCCTTGCTGTGCAACGCGCCGCTGAGCCCGGCCCGGGCGGCGGGAACCGGCGGGCGGGGGCCGACAGCGCCGAGGCGCAAGGCGGTGCCGGCTGCCCTGAGCCGGCCGGCGAGGCCGGGGCGGGGCAGTCGCAGGCCGTGCTCCCGTGACGCGCGGCGCATCGCGCGCAGTCCGTCCGCGAGGTTCTCGGCGATGTCGATGTCACCGGTGATGTAGGCCTCGGCGAGGCCGAGTTCGCCCGGTTGCCAGAGGAGCCGGCGCAGCGCCCGGCGGGAGCGGACGTGCACCGTGGGAGCGTCCTCGGGGCCGGTCTCGCTCCCGTCCCACATCCTGATCCTGACCGGCGGCGGACCGCCGAGGAACTGCTCGATGACCGGAGCGATCCGCTGTGCCGCGCCGGTTCCCGGGGTATCGGCAAGGGTGTTCACGCGGTGTCCTCACGGGTCAGGAGAATCTGCTGGACATCGAGATAGCCGGACCGGAAACCGGCCTCGGAGTAGGCGAGGTAGAAGGTCCACATACGGCGGAAGGTCGCGTCGAAGCCGAGCGCGTCGACCTGGGCGGCCCGCTCCTCGAAGCGTTCCCGCCACAGCCTCAGGGTCTCGGCATAGTGCATGCCGAAGGTGCCGCGCCGCCTCGTCCGCAGGCCGGTGTGGGCCGTGGTGACGCGCTCCACGGCCTCGGTGGAGGGGAGCAGTCCGCCCGGGAAGATGTACTTCTGGATCCAGGTGTAGGTGCTGCGGCTGGCGAGCATCCGGTCGTCCGGCATGGTGATCGCCTGGAGCGCGATCCGGCCGCCGGGGGCGAGGCAGCGCTCCAGCGTCCGGAAGTACACCGGCCAGAACTCCTTGCCGACGGCCTCGATCATCTCGACGCTGACGATCGCGTCGTACTCCCCGGTGACATCGCGGTAGTCGCAGAGCCGCACATCGACCCGGTCCTCGTGTCCGGCACCGCGGATCCGTCCCCTGGCCAGCTCCTGCTGTTCCCTGGAGAGCGTGAGGGTGGTGACGCGTGCGCCGCGCGCGGCCGCCCGGATCGCGAGTTCGCCCCAGCCGGTGCCGATCTCCAGCAGTTCGGTGCCGCGGCCCACGCCGGCCAGGTCGAGCAGCAGGTCGATCTTGCGGTGCTGGGCGGCGGGCAGCAGGTCCTGCTCGGCCGGGAATCCGCGGAAGACGGCGGAGGAGTACGTCAGAGTGTCGTCGAGGAAGAGGGCGAAGAGGTCGTTCGACAGGTCGTAGTGGTGGCTGATGTTGTCGCGGGACCCCTCGGGGGTGTTGGTCTGCGAGGCGGGCTGCCGCAGCGCCCACAGGCCCCGCAGCTTCTGCAGCGGTGCGGGCACGAGGTCGGCCGCGTGCCCGGCGAGGACGGTCAGGACGCCGACGAGGTCGGGCGAATCCCATTCACCGGCCATGTACGACTCGCCGAAGCCGACGAGCCCGCCCGCGCCGATCCGCCGGAAGAACGCGTCGGGCCGGCGGATCTCCATGAGCGGTCCGCCGAGCCCGATGCTGTCGCGGCCGGCGAGCCGGGCACGCAGCGGGAGCCGGGAGAGCGCCTGCCGCACGAGCCGCTCGGCCACGGCGGTCCTGATCCCGGAGCCCCGTGGCCGGGCGGCTACGTCGGGCCACCGGTCCGGGTCCACGCCCGCGAAGAGGGTTGTGGCGGCCCGGGCCTGGGCCGGGATGGCGCCGCTGCGGGCGGGCGCCGCGGGTGACGTGGGCGGGGTGGGAGAGGTGGGAGAGGTGGGCACCTTCACTGCATGCCTTCCTGGGTGTGGTGAGGGGGACGTGGGGGGGCCGGCCGCCCGCGCCCGGAAAACCCGCAGGCCGGCCGCCCGAGGGGGGCCGGGGCGACCCCCGGGGGGAACCGGATGGGGGGGGGCACCCCGGCG
>NZ_JBHWZS010000081.1:0-19384 GCF_042728155.1 Streptomyces sp. NPDC060209 | reverse complement strand
CTGCACGGGCAGCCGGCGCAGGTACAGCCGGATGCCGTGCAGCCGGATGGCGGCGGATACGACCGCGGTGGAGAACGGATGGCGGAGGAACAGCCGGAGCAGTTGGGCGGGCGTACCGGGGCGCCGGGCGCCTCGCACGGTCGCTGTGAAAGGGCGTACGCCCTCGCGCTCCAGGTGGACCGTCAGATTCAGCCGCCGGTCCGGCTCGGGCAGCCGCATGCGGTAGTCGCCGTCCACCGGGAAGAACGGCGACACGTAGAAGTCCTTGCCGGTGACCGCCCGGTCCGCGGCGTCCGGGTGCAGCAGGTTGCAATGGCGCTCCCCGTAGGTGTTGTGCACCTCGGCGACGACGCAGAGCGGGGTGCCGTCGGGGCGGCGGCACCAGTAGACGGTCAGCGGATTGAAGACGTGGCCGAGGACCCGGGCCTGGGTGAGCATGGTGACGGTGCCGTCGGCGAGGTCGACGCCCCGGGTGCGCAGGAACCGTTCGAGTCCGGCCCGGACGGTGGGCGCCGTGCCGCCGAAGTGGTCGCGCGCGTCGAAGCCGGCCAGCGGGCGCAGGAGGGCCGGCAGCCTCGGCGGGCGGTCCGGGTCGATGAGCCACAGATAGGTTCGGTGCCGCAGTGCGTACCTGCGGGGCGCGGTCCGAACATGGGTGATGGTGCACGGGTAGAGGGCGCCGCTCACCAAGTCACCCCCAGCGCGGCGGCGGCCTCGACCCCCGAACGGCAGCCGTCCTCGTGGAACCCCCAGCCGTGGTACGCCCCCGCGTAGGCGGTGACCGGTCCCGAGAGCGTGGGCAGCCGGGCCTGGGCGGCGACCGACTCCGGGGTGAAGACGGGGTGTTCGTACACCGTGCGGGCCCGTACCAGGTCCGGGTCGACCCGGTCGGCGCCGTTCAGCGTGACCACGAACCGCTCGGGCGCGTCCAGGCGCTGGAGGCGGTTCATGTCGTAGCTGACGGTGACCCGGTCGGCGTCGGCCGCGCAGGACGGCATCAGGTAGTTCCAGGAGGCGGCGGCCCCCCGGCTGCGTGGCAGCAGCGTGGTGTCGGTGTGCAGCAGCGTGGGGTTGTGGGAGTAGCGGAACGCCCCGAGGGTCCGCCGCTCCTCGTCGGTGGGGTCGGCGAGCAGCCGGAGTGCCTGGTCGGGGTGGGTGGCGACGACCACGGCGTCGTAGTCCTCGGTCGCGCCGTCCTCGGTGACGATCTCCACGCCTTCGCTGTGCCGGCGGACCGTCCTGACCGGGGCGGCCGTCCGCACGGAGTGCACCTGCTTGACGATGCGTTCGACGTACTCGCGCGAGCCGCCGGTGACGGTCCGCCAGACCGGCGAGTCTCCGATCGAGAGCATCCCGTGGTGCTCCAGGAAGCGGAAGAGGTACCGGGCCGGGTAGCGCATCGCGGTCACCGGATCGCAGGACCAGACCGCGGAGACCATGGGGGTCAGGAAGTGCGCGCAGAAGTAGGGGGAGAACCGCCCGCGCGCCGCGAACTCGCCCAGGGTCATGGCTCCGGTGCCCTCGGGCAGGGCGAGCAACGCCCTGGCCGCCCGGTGGAATCGCGGCACCTCGGTCAGCATCCGCAGGTACGGGCCCCGGAGTACGGACCCGGGCCGGGCGAACAGCCCGGCGGCGCCCCGGGCGCCCGCGTACTCGAGTCCGCACCCCTCGCAGCGCACGGACATGCTCATCTCCGACTCCTGCGTGGCCACTTGGAGTTCGTCGAAGAGCCGCAGGAGGTTCGGGTACGTCCTCCGGTTGTGCACGATGAACCCCGAGTCGACGCGGTGTGTCCGGCCGTCCGACGAGGTCAGGTCGTGGGTGTGCGCATGCCCGCCGACCCGCTCGTCCGCCTCGACGAGCGTCACGTCGTGCGCCTTCCCCAGGACGTGCGCGGCGGTGAGTCCCGCCACCCCGCTGCCCACTACGGCTGTGCGCCGCCGCTCCCCTGCCATTCGGGTTCCTTCCGGTGTCGCATGCCTGGCCGGGGCCCTTCCCCACTGCCCCTCAGAGGTCATTCGAGGCAGCGGGCGTCATGGATTGGCCGATGATCGGACTTCCTTCGATCGGGTGAACGACCAATCCGCCGGGCGATCTGCGTCGAACCCCCGGTGTGAGAACAGACCAAGACGTTTCGCAGAAGCAAGGGGCTCCCTGGTCCCCGCGATCCCGCTGGGCACGCGCCGCGTTCGCCGCGCTCAGCGGTCTGATCGCCGGGTTCACCGCCCTGTGCGTCGCCGAACTGGTCGCCGCTGCCGTGCGTCCCGAGGCGGGTCCGGTCACGGCTGTGGGCGGGGCGGTCATCGACCGCACTCCCCCGGCCGTGAAGGACTTCGCCGTAAGGAACTTCGGCACCGACGACAAGCTGGTGCTGCAGCTCGGGATCCTCGTACTCCTGGCGGTCCTCGCCATGGCGGTGGGGGTTCTCGCGCTGCGGCACCGGTGGACCGGCGCTGCGGCCGTACTGGTCTTCGGTGTGGTCGGGGCAGTGTCCGCGGCCGGGCGGCCGGAGGGCCGCCCGGGCGACGTACTGCCTTCGGTCGTGGGCGCGCTGGTGGCCGCGGGAGTGCTGTATCTCCTGGCCGGACGGCTGGCCCCGGTCACCGTCCCGCCTCCCGCGGCTGGGGAGACGGACGACGGGGTACAGGGCGCCTTCGACCGCCGTGGATTCGTCATCGCGGCGACCGCAGCAGCGGCGGCCTCGGCCGGTGCGGGGCTCCTGGGGCGACGGCTCCAGGCGTCCCGGCTGGCCGGGGTCTCCGCCTCTCGCGGTGACGTCGTGCTCCCGGCGCCGGCCTCGCCCGCCCCCGCGATACCGGGCGGAGCGGATCTGGGCATCCGCGGCCTGAGCTCCTTCACGACCCCGAACAAGGACTTCTACCGGGTGGACACCGCCCTGGTGGTCCCGCGTGTCGACGCCGACCGGTGGCGGCTGCGGATCCACGGGAAGGGGGTGGCGCGACCCGTCACCCTCAGCTTCCAGGACCTCCTGGGGCGGGAGCTCGTCGAGCGGGACATCACGCTGACCTGCGTGTCCAACGAGGTGGGCGGCCCGTACGTCGGCAACGCCCGGTGGATCGGCGTACGTCTGGCCGATGTGCTGAGTGAGGCAGGGGTGAAGCCCCCGTCCAAGGGCGGGCCCGCGGATCAGATCGTGGCGCGCTCCGTGGACGGGATGACGATCGGCACTCCGGTCGAGGAGGTCATGGACGGCCGCGACGCACTGCTCGCGGTCGGTATGAACGGCGAACCGCTGCCGTTCGACCACGGCTTCCCGGTCCGGATGGTCGTCCCCGGTCTGTACGGCTACGTCTCGGCGTGCAAGTGGATCCAGGACATCGAACTCACGACGTTCGACGCGTACGACGCCTACTGGGTCAAGCGCGACTGGTCCCGCGAGGCACCGATCAAGACCGAATCACGCATCGACACACCCCGCCCCTTCGCCGCCCCGCGAGCGGGAACCGTGCCGGTCGCCGGTGTCGCCTGGGCCCAGCACCGGGGGATCGCCCGGGTCGAGGTCCGGGTCGACGGCGGCGAGTGGCACACCGCGCGGCTGGCCGCCGAGGCCGGCCGTGACACCTGGCGCCAGTGGGTTTGGGAGTGGCCGGCCACGACCGGCAACCACACCCTCGAGGTCCGCGCGACGGACCGTACCGGCGCCACACAGACCGGCGAGCGGGTCGGCACCGTGCCCGACGGTGCGACCGGGTGGCACTCGGTGGTGGTCGACGTGACCTGACCCCCGGCCCGCCCACCGACTCTCTCTTTCCTTTCCATCTGTTGATCAACGAACCGTTCAGGAGCACACCATGAACACCCGTCACCTTCGCCGCATCGCCGTCACCGCTTCCGCCGCCGCCATCCTGCCGCTCGCTCTGACCGCCTGCTCCAGCGACTCCGACACCTCCGCGTCCGGTGCGGACAAGGCCGCGTCGAGCGCGCCGGCCAAGGAGACCGAGAGTGCCTCGACCATGGACGAGCCGTTCGGCCCGGGCTGTGCGTCGGTCCCGGCGGACGGCGCGGGCTCGTTCGCGGGCATGGCCCAGGACCCGGTCGCCACGGCCGCGTCGAACAACAAGGACCTGTCCACCCTGGTCGCCGCGGTCAAGCAGGCCGGTCTCGTCGACACCCTGAACAGCGCCGAGAACATCACGGTGTTCGCCCCCACCAACGACGCCTTCGCCAAGATCCCGAAGGCCGACCTGGACAAGCTGCTCGCCGACAAGGCCCAGCTCACCAAGGTGCTCACCGCGCACGTGGTCGGCGAGAAGCTGACGCCGAAGCAGCTGGAGAAGGGTTCCTTCGACACCCTGGCCAAGACCGGGCTGACGACGGCGGGTTCGGGTGAGTCCTACACCGTGAACGACTCCTCCGAGGTCGTCTGCGGCAACGTCCCGACCGCCAACGCCACGGTCTACATCGTCGACACCGTCCTGATGCCGGCGAGCTGACCCCACGGCCCGTGGTTACGCTGACGGCATGACGCCGACGAGCCCCGAGGACCGCGCTCTCCGTCCCCACAGCCGGAGCGGTGCGGACCGCGGGGCTCGTGCCGTCGGCGCGGTGGTCGGCTCCGCGGTGGGTGACGCGCTGGGCGCGCCCTTCGAGTTCGGCGCCCCAGGGGTGTACAGCGCCCGCTTCCCGGACGGGGCCGGCGTGATGTGCGGGGGCGGCGGCTGGGATCCGGGCGAGGCGACGGACGATACGCAGATGGCCGTCCTGGTCGGGGAATCCCTGCTGGAGAAGCAAGGCCTGGACCTCCCCGACATCTTCGGCCGCTTCAGGCGGTGGGCGGCCGCAGAGCCGAAGGACATCGGTCTGCAGACCGAGGACGTCCTCACGAGCGGTGACCCGTGGGACCTCGCGGCCGCACTCCACTTCCAGATCAACTCGCGTGCGGCGGGCAACGGTTCGCTGATGCGCGCCACCACATCCGCGGTCTACTTCGCCCGGGCCGGGCGGACGGCGACGATGGACGCGGCACGCCGGATCGCGGCCCTGACGCACGGCGACCGGGCGGCCTGGGAGGGCACCGCCGTCTTCCACGAACTGGTGCGCGTGGCGCTGGAGGGCGGCGATCCGCTCGCGGCCGTGGACGAGGCGCTGGCCGCCGTGCACGCCGGCCACCGTCCCCGCTGGACCACCGTTCTGGCCCCGGACTGGCATCCGGACGACGCCACCGAGTTCAACGGCGCGGTGTGGCCGTGCCTCGGTACGGCGCTGTGGGCGCTGCGCACCACCGGTGGCTTCGAGGAAGCCCTGGGAGCGGCCGTCGACGTGGGCGGGGACACCGACACGGTGGCCGCGGTCACGGGCGGGCTGGCCGGCGCGGTGTACGGGATCGGCGCCGTGCCCGAGCGCTGGACGCGCCTCCTCCACGTGCCGCTGCCTGGACACGGGGACCGAGTGCTGCGGACCGGGGACCTGGTGTCACTGGCCCGCCGCCTCGACGGAATCGCAGGATTTGACCACCAGAAAAACTACACATAAGGGGCATATAAGAGCACACTGGTCGGGAGAGCCGATGACCGCATCCCCTGACCGCGGTCGCTCGAGCAAGTGCGAAGGAGAACATCCTCATGAGTAACATCTCGCACACCGGAAGGGACGTTTCCGGACACACCGAAAGAGACGTTTCCGGACACACCGGAAGGGACATCTCCGGACACCCCGACGCCGAAGAAATGCGAGCGCGCCACGATCGCGTGGTGAGCGGTGGACGCAACACGTCCACGGACGCACCGGTGTTCCTGCTCGGCCTGTACTGCGCCGTCTCGCCGTGGGTGCTTCACTTCACCGCGAGCCAGCCGTCCCTGGTGACCCACAACCTCGTCATCGGCATCGCGATAGCCGTGCTGGCACTCTGCTTCACGGCCATGCCCCAGCGGATGACCGGAATGAGCATGGCCATCTGCGCCCTGGGCGCCTGGCTCATCGTGTCGACGTGGATCGTGGGCGAGAGCCCCGATATGGGCGTCATCCTCAACAACGTAATCGTCGGTGGCTTGGCGATCGTGCTGGGGGCCGCCTGCGCGGGACTTGCCATGAAGAACAAGAAGAAGACCTGACGGGAGGACGCACCGGAGTGGCCACAGGCATGGACAGTCCGCCCGTGGCCACTCGTCGGTTCACCTCGTCCGCCACCCCGCGGAGCCCGTTCACTCCACGGAGCCGGCCCACCCCGCGGAGCCCGTTCACCCCACGGAGCTGTACGCCACCACGCCCCGCAGCACCGCATCGACGGCCTTGTGGGCGTTCTTCGCGACCGAGCTCCCGTCCCGGGGAGCGGCGGCCGCGATCTGGCCGAGTACGTCGATGACTTGCTTGCACCACCGCACGAAATCGCCGGCCGGCATCTCCGCTTCGCGGAGGACCTCGTCCAGCGTCCGCCCGGACGCCCACATGTAGACCGCCCAGGCGAAGCCGAGGTCGGGTTCACGCTGGCCGACCCCTTCCGTCTGGCTGATCTTGAAGTCCTCCTCCAGGGCGTCGAGGCGGCCCCAGATGCGGACCATCTCGCCCATCGCGGCCTTCGCCGGCCCGGAGGGCAGCTTCGGAGCGACGGCGTCGTCAGCCTGGCGCGCCTCATAGACCAGCGCCGAGACGCATGCGGCGAGTTCGGCGGGGTTGAGCCCCTCCCAGACGCCGTCCCGCAGGCATTCGCTGGCCAGCAGATCGAGCTCTCCGTAGAGCCGTGCCAGCCGCCGGCCGTTGTCGGTGACCTCGTTGCCCCGCAGGTAGTCGAGCTCCGTCAGGAGCGCGACGATGCGGTCGAAGGTCCGGGCGATGGTGTTCGTCCGGCCCTCGATGCGGTGCTCCAGCTGCCGCGTGTCGCGCTGCAGCCGGTGGTACCGCTCCGCCCAGCGGGCATGGTCCTCGCGCTCGTCGCACCCGTGGCAGGGGTGGGCGCGCAGCTCGGTGCGCAGCCGGGCGATCTCCCGGTCGTCTGCCGCGGCGGCCCGCTGCTTGCGATGCCGTCCCGGGTCGATGTGCCCAGCCTTGCTCCGCAGCGCGGAAGCCAGGTCGCGCCGGGACTGCGGTGAGCGCGGGTTGAACGACTTGGGCACCCGCATCCGCTCCAGTGCCTCGACCGGCACCGGGAAGTCGATGTGGGCCAGCCGCTTGACCTGCCGCTCGGCGGTCAGCACCAGGGGACGCGGTCCGTCGTGGTACTCGAGCCCGCGATGGCCGTTGGTCCGTCCCGCCGGCAGCCCAGGGTCGAGGACCAGCGCGAGCCCCGCGAACTTGCCGGTGGGCACATGGATGACGTCACCGGGCTTCAGCTTCTCCAGGGACGACGCCGCCGCCGCGCGACGCTGGGCCGCCCCCTGCTTGGCGAGATCCGTCTCCCGGTCCTTGAGGTCGCGGCGCAGCCCGGCGTACTCCTCGAAGTCCCCGAGGTGGCAGGTCATGCCCTCCTTGTAGCCCGCGAGGCCCTCCTCGTTGCGCTGGACCTGCCGGGAGATCCCGACGACCGACCGGTCGGCCTGGAACTGCGCGAAGGACGTCTCGAGCAGCTCGCGCGAGCGATGCCGCCCGAACTGCTGCACGAGGTTGACGGCCATGTTGTACGACGGCCGGAAGCTGGAACGCAGCGGATACGTACGCGTGCCCGCGAGTCCGGCGAGGGCACCGGGGTCCATCCCCCGCTGCCACAGGACGACCGCGTGCCCCTCGACATCGATGCCCCGGCGCCCTGCCCGCCCTGTCAGCTGGGTGTACTCGCCGGGCGTGATGTCGGCGTGCTGCTCGCCGTTCCACTTGACGAGCTTTTCGAGCACCACCGAGCGCGCGGGCATGTTGATGCCGAGCGCCAGTGTCTCGGTGGCGAAGACCGCCCTGACCAGGCCGCGGACGAAGAGTTCCTCCACGACCTCCTTGAAGGTCGGCAGCATCCCGGCGTGGTGCGCGGCGATGCCCCGCTCCAGGCCCTCGATCCATTCGTAGTACCCGAGGACATGCAGGTCCTCGGGTGGAATCGACGCCGTCCGCTCCTCGACGATCTCCCGCACCAGGTGGCGCTTGTCCTCGTCATTCAGCCGCAGCCCGGCCTGCAGGCACTGCTGGACGGCCGCCTGGCAGCCGGCCCGGCTGAAGATGAAGGTGATCGCGGGCAGCAGCCCCTCGGCGTCGAGCCGGTCGATGACCTCGGGCCTGGACGGGGTCCAGATACGGCTGCGCTGACGGCGCTCGCGTTCGCGCTCGGCCTCGCGCACCATCTTTCCGCGCCGACGCTCGCGGGGGTTGTACCCGCGCTGGTTCTCCATCCGGGCGAGCCGGACGAGATCCGGGCTGACCTCACGACGGCCGGTGCCCCTGCCGCCGTGGTCGGTCTCCTCCTCGAAGAGGTCGTACATCCGGCGTCCGGCCATGACGTGCTGCCACAGCGGCACGGGCCGGTGCTCGGAGACGATCACCTGGGTGTCGCCCCGGACGGTGTCCAGCCAGTCGCCGAACTCCTCGGCGTTGGACACGGTCGCCGAAAGCGACACCAGGGTCACGGACTCCGGCAGGTGGATGATCACTTCCTCCCACACGGCTCCCCGGAAGCGGTCGGAGAGGTAGTGCACCTCGTCCATGACCACGTAGCCGAGGCCGGTGAGGGCCTGGGAGCCCGCGTACAGCATGTTGCGCAGGACCTCGGTCGTCATCACGACGACGGGTGCGTCCGCGTTGACGCTGTTGTCACCGGTCAGCAGGCCGACCTTGTCCGCACCGTAGCGCCGGACGAGATCGGCGAACTTCTGGTTGGACAGGGCCTTGATCGGCGTGGTGTAGAAACACTTGCGGCCCTGGAGCAGAGCCAGGTGAACGGCGAATTCACCGACGATCGTCTTGCCCGACCCGGTGGGGGCCGCGACCAGCACCCCCTTGCCGGCCTCCAACGCCTTGCAGGCCTCGATCTGGAACGGGTCCAGCCCGAATTCGTACATCTCGCGGAAGGGCCCGAGGGCGGTGGCCTGCTCGGCCGCACGGACCCGGGACGCCTGGTATCGCTCAGCTGGTGAGAGGTCCTCTGTCATCTTGATACGAGCCTACCCGCCTCGTATGACAGTCAGCCCGATCTTTATTTCACGGTGCAAGGACCCAGGCCGCGCCGGGTACACAGGTGGCGACGAGCGGCAGCGCGCCCAGCGACTCACCGTCCGCGTACGCCGTGACACCGGCCGCGGCCAGCTCGATCGACGACACCCGGTGGACGGTGACCTTCGGGTGCCCGAGGTGCGTCCCCTTGTACACCTTGGGGAAGACCTTGAGCAGCGTTGTACGGCTGCAGTCACCGACCACGGTCACATCGAAGAGCCCGTCGTCCATGACCGCGTCGGCGCAGATCCGCATGCCGCCGCCGTACGTGCTCCCGTTGCCCACCGCGATCAGAGTCGCCTCGATCTCGGTCACCGGGCCATCGTCAAGCCTGACGCGGTACGGGATCGGCCGGAAGGCCGCCAGCTCGGCGAGGATCGCCAGGTCGTATTTGAAGCGCCCGCCGACCCAGCGCATCCGGTTCCCCCGGTCGTTCACCCGCGAGTCGAAGCCGGAGGCCAGCACGGAGCCGAACCAGCGCTCCCCGACCCGGCCCAGGTCGATCGGGCGCACCGTCCCGGCCTTGAGAGCTTCGGCAGCCAGCCGCCCGGCGGCGGCCGGATCGCGGATCGGCAGCCCCAAGGCACGGGCGAGGTCGTTCCCGGTACCCACGGCCACGGCGCCGAGCGGCGTCGAGGTGCCCGCGACGGCCTGCAGGGCGAGGGACATCATGCCGTCCCCGCCCACGGCTATGAGTGCTCCGGTCCCGCCCGCCACGGCCTCTCGGGCCCGCCGCAGGGCATCGTCGGCGTCCTCACCGAGGACCGTCCGTACGGAGAAGCCGGCGTCCCGCAACGCGGAAGCGGCCGGCTGCGCGGCACGCGCGCCCCGGCCGCCACCCGCGGTGGGATTGACGAAGAGGGTGATCTCGCTGGTCACCCGCGGGACCTTACAAGGTCAGGTGATGTCGTCGTAACCGTTGAGCCGCTGCGACCGCCCACCGTCCGCATCACCGCTCGCCTGCTCGGGCAGGGCCGGCCGTGACGGCACCGGTTCGACGGCACCGACCGTCTCGGGGGTGAGGTCCAGCTTCGACGCCTCGTCGTCGTCGAGCTCGGCGTCGGGGTTGGCGCGGCGCCTGCGCTTGTCGTTGAGCAGCGAGATGCCGACCGCGATGAAGTAGAGCACCGCGAGCGGGCCCGCGAGCAGCAGCATCGAGATGGGCTCGCCGCCCGGTGTGGCGATGGCCGCGAAGGCGGTCAGTCCGACGAGCATGCCGCGCCACCAGCGCAGCATCCGGGCACCGGAGAGAACACCGGTCATGTTGAGGAGGATGAGCAGCAGCGGCAGCTCGAAGGCCAGCCCGAAGACGATCACCATGCGGGTGATCAGGTCCAGGAAGTCGTCCAGCGGCAGCAGGTTCTTCACGTTGTCGGGCGTGAAGCCGAGCATGATCTCCGCGGTCTGCGGCAGGATCGCGTACGCCAGGTAGGCCCCGGCGACGAAGAGCGGCACACCGGCAGCGACGAAGGCGACCGAGTAGCGCTTCTCCTGCTTGTGCAGGCCGGGGGCGACGAACGCCCACAGCTGGTACAGCCACACCGGGGTGGCCACCAGCACGCCCGCCATCAGGGACACCTTCAGCGCGATGGTGAACGGCGACAGCAGGCCGTTGGTGGTCATCTCCGCGCAGGGCCGGCCGTTGACCATGGTCACGGCGCCGTTCTTGCAGCCGACCGAATCCAGGATCGGCTTCATCAGGAACTCGAAGATTTCCTTCTGGAAGAACGCCGCCACGATCACGGCGATGACGATCGCCAGGACCGACTTCAGCAGGCGGTTGCGCAGCTCACGCAGGTGATCGAGGAGGGGCATTCGCCCCTCGTCGTCCTTCTCCTGCTTGCGGGCAGACTTGAGCAACCCACTTCCCTCGTCTCGTGCGGCAGCGTCCGGTGAGGATCAGCTGTCAGCTCTGGGTGGTGGGCTTGGCCTCGCTGACCGGACGGGAGCTGGTGACGTCTCCCGGAGCGGCCTGGATCGTACGGGCGGTGGCCGCGGGCGGGGTGGTGTCCGCAACGGTCTCCGTGGTGGGCGCCGCGGGCTCCGCGTCGTCCTTCTTCATGGCCTTGGCCTCGCTCTTGAGGATGCGGGCCGACTTGCCGAGCGAACGCGCCATGTCGGGAAGCTTCTTGGCACCGAAGAGCAGCAGGATGACAGCGATGATCAGAACGATCTCGAGGGGCTTCAGATTGCCGATCATGTGCGACTTCCTTCTCACTGAGGCGTCTGGAGGGTGGGCTCGCTACCCGTTCGACCGGACACACGTCCGACCTTCTCGCTGGCAGCGATCGTAACCCGCAGGGGTAAACGCCAGGCAATGCCCGTGCGTACTCCCGCTTGCGGCCCACACCTCCCTGCCTGGGCCGCTCCAGCAGCGTACCCCCCGAAACGGTGAATCAGGAGGCCGCGCTCTGCTATCGCAGGGCTTCTCCGGTATCGGCGAGGGTGGTGGCCGCTCGTTCGAGATCCTCTGCCGCTCGGTTGATCCGCTGCGTGGTCGCGGCGACCTGTCCGGCGAGCCGTTGTGCCTCGACGAAGACCTTGACGGCCAGCACGCCGAGCACGGCCAGGCCGGCGAATCCCAGAGCGATGGCGAGCATGGGCCAGAACATGGACGGATCCTCGACGTCTCTTGTCACCGCAGGGCGGTGTGCAGGCGCAGCGTTCGCACGCCGCCGCCGCTGAGGAGCTCGATTATGCGCTCCCCGGCGGGCTTGCGGACCGCGGAACCGCACGCGGGGCAGGTGAAGGAGTAGAAGGTCGTACGGCGGCTGGCGCCTATGGCCAGCCGCAGCGCTCCCGCCGCGAGCTCGAACCGCTCACGGCAGTCCGGGCAGGCTGCCCGGAAGCGTACGGCGTCGGGCACCGGGACCGGAACCGGTCCGCTCTGTGTGCTCGATATCGCAGTCATATGGCCTTTGCCTCCTCGGTGCACCGGTGGCCGCCGCTCAGAGCGCGCCGTCGTAGGCGGCCAGCGCCTCACGCGCCGCCAGCCTGGCGCTCTCGGCCAGCTCCGGGGGCGACGTGATGCGTCCTTCGCCGCCCAGTCGCAGGGCGAGCCTGCGCAGGGAGGCAGGGTCGGGGGTGCGGAGTGTGATCCGCAGGCCGCCGTCGGGCAGTTCCTCCGCGCTGTCGTGCGGGTAGTACTCGGCGACCCACCGGCCGCCGGGGCCGACCTCGATCACGACCTCCGGATCCTCGGCAGCGGGCTGCACCAGACCTTCGGAGAGATCACGCAGCTCCAGCTCCGGCGGGGCGGACGGGGCGTCGAGGATTCTGATCTCGGCCACCCGGTCGAGCCGGAACGTACGCCGCGCCTCGGTGAGCCGGCACCAGCCCTCCATATAGGTGTGGCCGACCGCGAACAGCCTGATCGGGTCCACCTCGCGCTCCGTCAGCTCGTCGCGCGCGGGCGAGTAGTAGCGCAGCCAGAGGCGGCGCCTCTCGGAGATCGCCCGGTCCACGTCGGCGAAGACACCGCCTTCGGACTCGAAGGTGACCGAGAGCCGCGAGCTGGCCGCCCCCACCTCACCGGCCGCCGTCTCCAGCTTCGCGGTCGCACGCACCAGCGCCTGCCTGTCGCTCTCGCGCAGGCCGGGGAGCGTGGCGACGGCACGGGCCGCGACGAGCAGGGCGGTCGCCTCGTCGGCGGCGAGCCGGAGGGGCTCGGCGACGTCGTCCGGGTTGTGCCACCAGATCCGGTCGCCGTCGGTGTCGATGTCCAGCAGGTCCCCGCCGCGGAAGCTGGTCCCGCACATGGGGAGCACGTCGAGGTCGGAGATCAGCTCGTCCTCGGTGATCCCGAAGGCCCGGGCCACGTCCTGGACGTGCGCGCCGGGGCGCTCGCGCAGATAGGTGACGAGGGAGAGCATCCGCCGGGTCTGGTCGATCGCGTTCGTGGCCACGAGTACGGGTCCCCCTCAGTCCTTGGCCACGGCGCGCAGCCGGTCCATCACGTCGGCCCGCAGATCGGCGGGTTCGCTCACGATCACGTCGGGCCCGAACTCCACGAGCCAGGCGTCCAGACCGTGTCCGTACGGAATCTCCAACTCGTCCCAGCCGTCGCCGAGTTCCCGTACGGCTATCGCGCGGGAGCGCAGCGGGTAGCCGGAGCCCGTACGCAGCCTGATGCGGGCGGTCCTGGTGGCGGTCTCGCCCGCCCAGCTCTCCACGGTCTCGCGGACGGTGACGGCGTCGGGAACCAGGGCCGTGAAGGCGCCGGCGCGGGAGCGGACCCGGCCCGAGATCCGGGACAGCCGGAAGACCCGCTCGGCGCCCCGGTCGCGGTCCCAGCCGGCCAGATACCAGTGGCCGCGCCAGCACTCGAGCGTCCAGGGCTCGACCTGGCGCTGCTCGGGGTGGGCGGCGTTGCCCTTGCGGTAGTCGAAGGTGACCGGGCGGCGGTCCCGGCAGGCGAGCATCAGCGGCTCGAAGGCGGCCTCGTGGACCGGGATACGGGGTTCGAGGGCGCTGTGCACCTCGTAGTCGTCCTCGGCCTCCGGCATTCCGGCGGCCCGCAGCTTCTGCAGGGCGCCGCTCGCGGCACCGGCGAGCCGGGCCTGCTGCCAGACCTTGGCGGCGAGCCCGAGGGCCGCGGCCTCCTCGGCGTCCAGGGTGATGGGGGGCAGCCGGTTGCTGTCGCGGCGCGCGAGGTATCCCGTGTCGCCGTCCAGGTTCTCCACGGTCTCGATGATCAGACCGAGTTCGCGCAGATCGTCCTTGTCGCGCTCGAACATCCGGTTGAAGGACTCGTCGGTGCCCGCCTCCAGGTAGGCCTCGATGGACCCGCGGAGCTCACGCTTGCTGAGCGGGCGCCGGGTACCCAGCAGACACAGTGCCAGGTTCATCAGCCGTTCGGCCTTGGCAATCGCCATCGACGCCCTTTCTCGACGTGCTCTCCGACCGTCGACCGTACCGCCCCGGGGTGTCCGGACCAAAGCGAGGGCCCGTGCCTTGCGGCACGGGCCCCGACTGCTGTAAACGGACGGATCAGACGCCGACGAGGTCGCAGACGAAGATCAGCGTCTCACCCGGGGCGATCGCGCCGCCGCCCGCGCCGCGGTCGCCGTAGGCGAGGTGCGCGGGGATGGTCAGCTGGCGACGGCCGCCGACCTTCATGCCCTGGACGCCCTTGTCCCAGCCGGCGATGACCTGACCGGCACCGAGCTGGAACTGCAGCGGGGTGCCGCGGTTCCACGAGGCGTCGAACTCCTCGCCGGTGGAGAAGGCCACACCGACGTAGTGCACGGAGACGGTCTGGCCCGCCTTGGCCACCGGTCCGTCGCCTTCCCAGATCTCCTTGATCTCAAGGTCGGCCGGCGGCTCGCCACCCGGGAAGTCGATCTCGGGCTTGTCGATGCTCACTGAACTGCTCCTCTTACTGATGAACTGGGCAACCGGGACAGTCTTACATCTTTGCCAGGAGGTCCACGGCGAAGACGAGGGTGGACTTGGCGGGGATGGACTGCTGTGCCTCGTTGCCGAAGCCCTGGTCCGGCGGGATGACGAGCAGCACGCGGCTGCCGACCTTCTTGCCGACCAGACCGCTCTTGAGACCCTTGAGGGTGACCTGGGCCAGCGGGAAGGTCTGCGTCTTGCCGGTCTGGTAGGTGCTGTCGAAGGCCTTGCTGCCCTTCCAGAGCAGACCCACGTAGTTCACGACGACGCTGTCGTTCTCCTTGATGACCTCACCCTTGGACTCCAGGATGTAGTTGGAGACGAGCTTCGTCGGCGGGTCGCTCTTGGGGATCGTGACGGACGGCGCCTTCCCGTCGGTCTCGGTACCGACCTTCGGCAGGTCGATGTTGTCCTGGGCGACCGCTGTGCCCTTGGCGGATGCGGGGATCTGCGTCGCCTTCACGATGTCGACGACGAAGACGAGGGTGGCGTTGGGCTTGATGTCGCCCTGGCCCTGCTCGCCGTAGCCGAGGCTCGGCGGAATGACCAGCTGGACCCGGCTGCCGACCTTCTGGCCGACGAGCCCCTTGTCCCAGCCCTGGATGACCATGCCCGCGCCGAGCGTCAGATCGAAGGGCTGTTTGCGGTCGAAGCTGTTGTCGAACGGCTTGGTGGAGTCCCATGCCTGCCCGAGGTAGTTGACCTGGATCGCGTCGCCGTTCTTGAGCTTCGCGCCGTCACCCTCACTGATGACGTTGGTCTTCAGTTCCTTGGGGGGATCGCCCTCACCCTTCGCCAGGGTGGGCTTCTCGCCGAACTTCGCGCCCGCGGTGATCGCGGGGACGCCCTTCTCGGTCGAGGCGGAGTCGGAGGCCTTGTCGTCGCCGCATGCCGCCGTGGACAGCAGCAGAAGGGGGACGACGAGAAGGCCGGCAAGTCGGCGCACTGGTTCCTCAGATCTCAGACGGCACGTGAATGGTCCCCGACACTCTAGGCCGAGCGAAGGGCCCCGTACGAGGAACGTACGGGGCCCGGTCGCATTCGGGAGGGACATTCCTGTCCCGGGGTCACATGCCCGCGATCAGCTTCTCCACCCGCTCGTCCACGGAACGGAAAGGGTCCTTGCACAGCACGGTGCGCTGGGCCTGGTCGTTGAGCTTGAGGTGGACCCAGTCGACGGTGAAGTCCCGCCGCTGCTCCTGGGCCCGGCGGATGAAGTCGCCGCGCAGCCGCGCCCTGGTCGTCTGCGGGGGCACCGACTTGCCCTCGAAGATCTTCAGGTCGTTGCAGATTCGGGCGACCTGGCCCTTGCGCTCCAGGAGGTAGTAGAGCCCGCGCCGGCGATGGATGTCGTGGTAGGCGAGGTCTATCTGAGCGACCCTCGGATTCGACATGGTCATGTTGTGCTTGGCCCGGTACCGCTCGATGAGCTTGTACTTCATGACCCAGTCGATCTCGGTGCCGATCCGGTCGAGGTCCTCGGCCTCGATGGCGTCCAGCGTGCGGCCCCACAGCTCGAGGACCTGGTCGACGGTGCCGGTGCGGATGCCTCGGCGTTCGACGAAGTCGACGGCCTTCTCGTAGTACTCGCGCTGGACCTCGATGGCCGACGCCTCGCGACCGCTGGCCAGGCGCACCTTGCGCTGTCCCGTGATGTCGTGACTGACCTCGCGGATGGCCCGGATCGGGTTCTCCAGGGTCAGGTCGCGCATCACCGTGCCCGCCTCGATCATGCGCAGGACGAGGTCGGTGGCGCCGACCTTGAGGAGCATGGTCGTCTCGGACATGTTGGAGTCACCGACGATGACGTGGAGACGGCGGTACCGCTCCGCGTCGGCATGCGGTTCGTCCCGGGTGTTGATGATCGGGCGGGAGCGCGTCGTCGCGGAACTGACGCCTTCCCAGATGTGCTCGGCCCGCTGGCTCACGCAGTAGACGGCTCCGCGCGGCGTCTGCAGCACCTTGCCGGCACCGCAGATCAGCTGACGGGTGACGAGGAACGGAATGAGGATGTCCGCGAGCCGGGAGAATTCTCCGTGCCGGGCCACGAGGTAGTTCTCGTGACACCCGTAGGAGTTTCCAGCCGAGTCGGTGTTGTTCTTGAAGAGATAGACGTCGCCCGCGATTCCCTCCTCGTGCAGGCGGCGTTCGGCGTCGACGAGCAGGCCTTCGAGAATGCGCTCGCCCGCCTTGTCGTGCGTGACCAGTTCGGTCACGTTGTCGCATTCGGGTGTTGCGTATTCCGGATGCGATCCCACGTCGAGGTAGAGGCGGGCGCCGTTCCGCAGGAAGACATTGCTGCTGCGGCCCCATGACACAACACGGCGGAAGAGGTAGCGCGCCACTTCGTCAGGTGACAGTCGGCGCTGTCCCCTGAACGTGCACGTGACGCCGTACTCGTTCTCCAGCCCGAAAATGCGGCGGTCCATGACTGAACATTACGCCTTATGGCCTGAGCTGAAACCGGGTTCGGCAGCACCGTTTCGATCATTTTCCGAACCGGCCACAACTGCGGGCGTACGCCCGGGAGCTGCGAGGACCCTTCCGGTGGCCAGCAGAACCATCAGCGCCGCCACTCCACCGGCCCCGGCGACGGCGAAACTCCACGCCGTACCACCGAGCTCCACGGCCGGTCCCGCCACCGCCGTTCCGGCCGCCGCGCCCACTCCGAAGGTCGTCACGAGCCAGGAGAACGCCTCGGTCACCGTGCCCTGCGGCGCGTGCCGGTCCACGACGATGAACGAGCAGGCGATCGCCGGGGCCAGGAACACCCCGGCGAGCGCCGCCAGCGCGGTCATGGCGGGCACACCGGGCGTCAGCATCAGCGGCAGGTAGCCGAGGGCCAGCAGCGCGACGATGACCCGCAGTCTGCGCTCGGGCGCCCCGGCCCACTGCCGCGCTCCGTACACCGCACCGCCGATCAGCGCGCCGAGGCCGAGCGCGGCCATCAGCCAGCCGTACACCGACTCCCGGCCGTGGTCGTCGGCGTACGCGACACCGGCCACCGTGATCGAGCCGAGCGCGAGCCCGACGAAGAAGAAGGCGCCCAGCAGGGCCAGCAGTCCCGGCGAGCGCAGGGCCCCGAGCCAGTGCGCCTCGCGGGGCGCCGAGCGCCACGTCCTGGAGGGCTCGGACAGGACGACGGACAGCGCTCCCAGGACCCCTATGGCGTTGATGACCAGGAGAGCGGCGGCCGGCGACCGGAGCGACACGAGGACCGTCACGAGGAGGGGCCCCAGGGTGAACATGATCTCCTGGGCCACCGCGTCCATGGCGTACGCCCGGTGCACCCGGTCCTCCCGGCCGAGGACCGTCGGCCACAGGGCACGCAGGCCGCCCTCCAGTGGGGGCGTGAACACGCCGGCCACGACGACCGCCGCGTACGCGGCGGGGAGCGGGTCGAGACCGACCAGAGCGAGCGCGGCCATACCGAGGGCGGACAGGACGGCCGCGGGGAGCTGGACGCGCGGCTGCCCGTAAAGGTCGACGGCCCGGCCCAGCAGGGGCTGTCCCACCGCCGTGGCGAGTCCGTAGGCCGCCGCGAGGGCTCCGGCCAGCGTGTAGCTGCCGCCCTCCGCGCGGGTGAACAGGACGATCGCGATGTGGGCGGTGCCGTTCGGCAGCCGTCCCACCAGCGTTCCCGCCAGCAACCGGGCGGCGTGCCGCGCCCGGAGGATGTCCAGATATCCCGCGGCCATGTCCGCCCCTCTCCCCCGACGGCGTCACGACCTCGGGGTTTTACGTATAACGTCAGCGTTCATACGTACCATGTGGGCAGCCCGGGAGTCCATCCCACCGCATCCGACCGGCCCAGCACGGAGGCACGAGTGAGCAGCGCGCGGCAGCCCGCCCCACCCCGGCCCACCAGCCGTGACGTGGCGCGGGCCGCGGGCGTCTCGCAGGCCACGGTCTCGCTCGTACTCGGTGACAAATGGCGGGGCCGGGTGTCGGCCGCGACCGCCGAGCGGGTCCGTGGCAGCGCCCGGGACCTCGGCTACCGGCCGAACTTCGCCGCCCGCAGTCTCCGGATGGGCCGCACCCGTACGGCTCTGCTCGTCGTCCCCGCCCTCACCAACGAATTCTTCGCCCGGGTGTACACCGGCGCGGCGGCCGTCGCCGCCGAGCACGACTTCGGCGTGGTCCTCTACCCCTCCCCCGACGGCACCGGCCCCGCCAGGGATCCGTTCGCCTCGGCACGCGCGGCGCTCGACGGGGTGATCGCCTCGTCGATGGCGGCGGACGCCCTGGGGGCGCTGCGGGGCGCGGACCTGCCGCTGGTGATGCTGGACAGCGACCCCGGGGACCACGGGACCGCGGCGCGCGTGAATCTCGACATCGCGGACGGCATGCGTCAGGTGACGGGCCATCTGCTGGGCCTCGGCCACCGCCGGATCGTGCACCTCGCGTCCGCCGTGGACACCTGGACCTTCGCGGTGCGCGCCCGGGCGCTGCGGGACGCCGTGCGGGACGTCCCCGGTGCCGTCCTGCGCACCGTGACCGCCCCGCTGGACGTACGGGCCGGGCGCGAGGCCGCCGAGGCGGTCCTGGGCTCCCCGGGCCCCTTGCCCACGGCCATCGTCTGCGACGACGACATCCTGGCCGCCGGCGCCTGCAAGGCGGTGCGCAGACGGGGACTGCGGGTGCCCGACGACATCTCCGTGACCGGCTTCGACGACCTGGCACTCGCCACAGCGGTGGAACCGGAGCTCACCACGGTGCGGCTCCCGGCCGAACAGGTCGGCGAGCGGGGCATGACGGCTCTGCTGGACGTCCTGGAGGGCCGCCCCGCGGAGCACCGCGATCTCCCCGTCCACCTGGTCGTGCGGGGCTCCACCGCGCCCCCGCCCACGGCATGAAGGTGCCCCCGGCCGCCCGGCCGGGGGCACCTTCGGGACCTGTG
>NZ_JBHWZS010000080.1:0-31353 GCF_042728155.1 Streptomyces sp. NPDC060209 | reverse complement strand
CAGCCGGGGCAGTTGAGCGGTCTCAGCAAGATCTACTTGCTGTGGTCTTCGGAGTAGCCCTCGTGCTCGCCCTTGCCGTCGCTGTGGTCACTGTAGTGCTCACCCTTGCCGTCGTCGTGGCCCCGGTCGAAGTCCCCGTTGATGCAGGTGTTCCCGAAGCTCGGGTTCAGCAGGCCGATGATGCTCAGGGAGTTGCCGCAGACGTTGATGGGGGCGTTGATGGGGATCTGAACGACATTGCCGGACAGCAGACCCGGCGAGCCGTAGGCAACGCCCTCCGCGCCGGCGTCGGCGCTTGCCGCGCCCGCCCCGCCGAACATCAGGGCGCCTGCAGCCGCGGTCATAACTACTGCACTTCCCAGCTTGAACATGAGCTCTCCGCAGATCGAGTGCCGTCGCTCGGATGCGACTGCTGCGTTCACAATGCAGGTTCAGCTCCGTCCAACCCATCGACGCGCCTTTCCGGCGCCGTCTGTCGCCTGAACGGCGGGCCCTACGGGGGTGGGCCGCAGCCTGCAGCGGTCGCCGTGCACGGCGCCGAGCCGGCGCCGACGTCGGGATCGTCGAACGCAACCCGCAGGACAAGGGTTTCGTGCCGCAACCGATGCGGTGGAGGGGCGATCGGACCTACGGGATGTTGATTTGCACCGGCGTACGGTCGGCGGCCCATCTCCGGCCTTGCCGACCGGCCCCCGACCGGCCCCCGGCCGGCCTGCCCGAGCACCCGGAACACCCCCGCATCTCGCCGTCTTCGACCACGCGACCGGACCGCTGCGGGAAAGGACATCTGCCGGCACTTTCGATCAACTGCTGCCGAAGAACATTGAAGGCAGCTGAGCCAGGCTGAAACGCCCGGTCGGACTCGACATCCTCAACGAAGCCGGCACCGGCAGCCTCGCCCGGAAGCAATGGCCGACAAGACCTCCGCCAGCAGTCCGCCCCAGCCTCACCCGAACCGATCGGTCAGTGGCCTCCGCAGCGCCGAAATGGTCTCCATAAGGTCACCGAATCTGCACAGCAAGCGGCTATGGCGGACACTTCGAACGGGGTGACTGCCGCTAGGTTTATTTGCATTCCTATTCCCTACCCGTCATGTACGTGACGTGGAGACGCTGTGATATCCAGTTCTGCCGCCTTGCCCGTCTCCTCCTCCGGCGGTCGTCACCGCAAGCTCAAGCCCGTGAACAGAACCGTGCGTCGGACGCTCGTGGCCGCGGTCCTCACCCCGGTCGCCGGTGCGGTGATGACCGGTCAGTCCGCCTTCGCTGCCGATCAGTCGGCAGCGAGCCAGGAAAGCGTCAACAGGCTCGACACCGCCGATCAGAAGCTCGTGGACAATCTCAACGCCCGAGCCCAGGACAAGAACATCGGCAGCACCTTCAGCGGTGTGGTGCTGGATGCCGAGTCCAACGAGGTGATCTGGGGCCACGACGCGAAGACCGCATTGATGCCCGCGTCCAACACGAAGCTCGCCACCGCTACGGGCGCCCTCACGCTGCTCGGCCCCGACCACAAGTTCACGACCAAGGTGGTCTACGGCGACGGCACGCTCACCCTTGTCGGCGGGGGCGACCGTACTCTGACAACCGCCGATCTCACCGAGCTCGCCAAGAGCGCGGCCGCGGGTCTCCGGAACGCGGGTCTTGGCACGGTGAAGGTCCGGATCGACGACAGCCTCTTCCCCGAACCGACCCTCGCGGAGGGTTGGAACAGTAGCTACTACGACGATCAGATCGCACCGGTGCGCTCACTGGTGGTGGACGGGAAGCTCGTCCAGGACACCGCCATCGACGCGGGCAAGGTCTTCGCCAATCGGCTCGCCGAGCAGGGCATCGGCGTCACGGGTGACGTGACCCGCGGTCAGGCCGGTTCGACGGACTTCCCTGTGGCCGAGCACCAGTCCGCGGAGTTGTCCGTGATCGTCAAGCAGATGCTCAAGACCAGCGACAACGACATAGCCGAAACGCTGCTGCGGGCGACCGGACTCGCCTCCGGCCGAGAGGCCACCTACGAGGGCGGCACAGCGGCCGTGCGCGACGTCCTCACCGGTTGGTACGGGGTCTCGGTTGCCGACTTCGAGATCCACGACGGCAGCGGACTGTCCCGCTCCAACCGCATCACGGCCCAGACCGTCGCCGAGATCCTCGATCTGACCACCGACCCCCGGCACAGCGACATCCTGAAGTCGATCTCGGACGGGCTGCCGGTCGCCGGTGAAGCGGGCAGCACCCTCGGGCCCGAGTGGGGACGCTTCGACACCGCGAACTCCGAGTGCGCCGTGGGCCAGGTCAGGGGCAAGACCGGCACCCTGACGGGGGCCACCGCTCTGAGTGGTCTCACACAGGGGAAGGACGGCCGCTGGAAGATCTTCTCCTTCATCGAGAACAATTCCACCGCGGATGGCAGCGCGATCAAGGACTCCTTGGACGGCCTCGCCGCTACGGTGAACGGCTGCTGGGCCTGACCCACCCTCGTCGGGAGGTCCTGCTGACGTCATGACGGGTCGTCGCTGGTCGGTCTCAGCCTCGATCCGATGACCGGGGATGACTCGTCGAGACACGAGGAAGTGCCCTGCGACCTGCGGTGACGGGAGATCCTGAAAGCTTCCGGCACACGCGATCGGCAGGGCACTTCCGATGTGCGGGTTTCCGCTCCCGAGGTCTCCCCATCATCTCCCGATGACCCGTCATCGACGGCGGCCGAGGCCTGCACTGGCTCCCCCTCAAGACTCCACTCGGATGGCCCATTCGGGGTTGTGCCCGGTCAAGGGGCACCGGTGCTCACCTCTCGGGGTCGGACCAAGTCGCCACAAGTGCTCGCCGATCTGGAAAGCGGGGACCTGAGACCATCTCCTGGGTGGTCTCACCGTTGAGCCAGCACACTTGCTCGGGGCCTCCGTCGCCGGTGTCGAACAGACAGCACACTCCGCCGCTTGCGGCGGTGAGGTCGGTGAACACCCGCCTGACGTTGGTCGACCGCGCGAACAAGCGGCTCATCCCCGACGTCGCTGCCCAGCACTCCACCGACGCGTAACCAGGGTGGAGGAGGGACTCGAACCGGATTGTCGCGTAGATGTACCCGATCTGGATGCGCCCGTCCGCTTCGGGTTCAGGGCCGCCCGTCGCCGCGTACTCGCGCAGCGCGTCATCGACGTCGAACATGATGGACGTGTCGAGCTCGAGCGTGCTGCTCGTGGAGCAGTCGACCGGCTCGCTCCTGAAGTGGGACGTGAACGGGAGGACGAGCCGGTCACCGCCCGGCAGTGTGAGCTCAAGCGGCGGCTTCCCACGGGTCGATGGCGCCAACTCGGCCAGATTGGCCAGCGCCCTGGCGACGTTCCGGGGACGCAGGTACATGTCGTAGCCGTAGGTCAGCCCCATTATCTTTTCCCGTCTGCTGCGCCGAACCGCACCTTCTCATGGCCTACCCCTGGGAAACCTGCCATTTTCGGAGAAGCGCGCCGATTCGGCACCACAGCCGTTTCCAGCTGCTCCTTGCCTGCGTGGGATCACCTTGAGGGGCCCCCTCGGTCCTGACAGAATGAGTCGTCATGGCGTGGCTGTGCCTTCGCAGTCCGATCCCGATGTGTCATGGAGTCACCGCATGCGACGAAGGACGGGACTGGCGATCGCCGGGGCGGCAGCCGTGGCCTGGGGCGAGTGGTTGAACTGGCGCTGGTCCCGGGCTCTCGTGGGGAACAGCGGGGGCGCTACCGAGGCCGTGATCGTGCTGGGTTACCGGAACCCCCAAGCGACGGCGAACTTGATCAACCGCTGGCGAGTCCGTGCTGGAATCCGCTCCATCGGCACCGGTGGTGAGCGTGGCACTCGCCTGATCTTCAGTGGCGGTGCGACCAGCAATGTCGCGGCGGAAGCCCAGTTGATGGCTGACTACGCGAAGTCGGTACTCAAGTTCGACGGCACGCTACTCCTCGAGGATCAAAGCGCGACGACATGGGAGAACATCACGAACGTGATCCCACTGATTGAGGACGTCGACCGCATCAAGATCGCCTCCCAGCCGGCTCATGCGCTCAAGGCCCGCGCGTACTTGCGGCGGCAGCGCCCTGATCTTGCCGAGAGGCTCGTGCGCGCGGATGACTACCGCCCCGGCGAGTGGATCGTCGTCAAACTTCCGTTGGCTGTGTACGGACTCTGGACGCTCCGCGGTCTCGACGCCGAGGAACGGAAGGTCTCCCTGCAGGCGGGGCGGCGGGACCAGCGAGGTGGGCGAACACGCGCCCCACGACCATCGATCAGGCACTTGCTCCGCTGAGCGTTGACGCACCACCACATGGGCCATAGCCACTTGTCGTGACCGCGAACCAGATAATGACCAACCGCTGCTGCAACGCATCGACAAACGAGACTGCTGTAAGTGATCTCTTTTCAACCTGGCGGTGTGAAGGGGCAGTTGAGCTGCAGAACCTTCTTCGCCACCCAGTCCCTGCCGAGCGCCGGCCACTCTGTTCGCGCCCCCTGCCACCGTCGACGAGCAGGTATTGGCGGTTCTCAAGGCCTGGCGGCTGCGCCGCAGTTCGTCTTGTGCCACGTTCGCGATGCATTCCTGCTGGAGCTGACGGAACGGCCAGGCCGTGATGTAGCGTGCACGCTCATGTCCATCCCGTCCCTGCTTCTGGACCGACTGCGCCAGGCCGGGCTGATCGATGCCGTGTCGGTGACGCCGGCCGAGGGGGGAGTGGCTGCCCTCGCGGGTATCGCGACGCGCAGCGAGGGGCCACCCGTGTTCGTGAAGGCCTTCCGGGAGACGCCTGCTGACGGCCTGTTCGCAGCGGAAGCCGAAGGGCTTCGGGCGCTGCGCGAGCTGGGCGGGGCCGACACCCCGGAGGTGGTGTGCGCGGGCCGGGACGTGCTGGTGCTCTCCGTTCTGGAGGCGCGTCCGGCCCGGGAGGATTTCTGGGAGCGGCTCGCCCACAGCCTCGCGCGGCTGCACACCACCACCGTGCACGACCGCTTCGGCTGGTCCCGCGACAACTGGCTGGGGCGCTGCCGGCAGGACAACATCTGGGACACCGACGGTCACACCTTCTTCGCCCGGAGCCGTTTGCTCCGCTGGCTGCCGGAGCCCCGGGTACGGGCGGCGCTGGACGAAAGGGACCGTCGGGCTCTGGAGCTGCTGTGCGAGCGGCTGCCCGAACTGCTGCCTTCCCGGCCGGCCTGCCTGACCCACGGTGACCTGTGGGCGCACAACATCCTCGCGACCCGGGAGGGGCAGCCCGCGCTGATCGACCCGGCGGTCTCCTACATGTGGCCCGAAGTGGATCTGGCCCATCTGTGGAGTTCGCCGCACCCGCCCGAAGCGAAGCGGTTCTTTCCGCGGTACGCGGAGCTGACCGGGCTCGACGACGACTGGCCCGCCAGGATGCCGATCATCCAGCTGCGGCAGCACCTGGCCGTCATCGCCCAGTTCGACCACGACTGGGGTGCGGCGGACCAGGTCCGTGCCACGCTCAGGCCGTTCCGTTCGTAGTCACCGGGTCCGCCCCTCCGGCAGACCGGCCAGGCCGGGGGCGAACAGGTGCAACACCTCGTAGCGTTCGTGACGACGCCTCCCGGCCTCCGAGCCATCCCGCCTCAGCGCACGGTAATGACCAGCTTGCCCGTGGTGCGGCCCGTCTCCCCCAGTACGTGGGCCCGGGCGCCTTCGGCGAGGGGGAAGGTGCCGGAGACGTGGGCGCGGAGCGTGCCCCGCTCGACCAGCTCGGCGACGGCGCGCATCCCTGCCTGGTCGTGCTCGACGAGGAGGTTGACGGCGCGGACCTTTGCCTTCTGCGCCGCCGCACGGGTGTCCGCGGCGCCCGGCAGCAGGGAGACGAGGACGCCGCCGGGGCGGAGTACGCCCACGGAACGGGTGGCGGTGTCCCCACCGAGGGCGTCGAGGACGACGTCGTAACGCTCCTCGGTGTCGGCGAAGTCCTCGGAGCGGTGGTCGATGCAGGCATCGGCGCCGAGCTCTCGCAGGAAGTCATGCTTGGGGGCGCTCGCCGTCCCTGTGACGTGGGCGCCGCGCTCCTTGGCGATCTGTACGGCGAGATGACCGACACCGCCCGCCGCCGCGTGGATCAGAACCCTCTGCCCTGCCCGGAGGCCCGCGGTGTCCACGAGGGCCTGCCAGGCCGTGAGCGCGGCCAGCGGCAGAGCGGCCGCCTGGACGTGGTCGATCCCGGCGGGCTTGGCGGCGAAGGCGCGGGTGGGGCCGGTCACGTACTCGGCGTGGGAGCCGGCCCCGTACGGGTAGGGCAGCATGCCGAACACCTCGTCACCGGGCCGGAAGAGGGTGACGCCGAAGCCCGTCTCCACCACGGTGCCGGAGACGTCCCAACCGAGGGTCAGCGGCGGGGGCGGCAGGAAGATGCTCAGGGCTCGGTGCTTGTAGTCCGTGGGGTTGAGTCCGGCAGCGTGCACGGCGACGAGGATCTCCCCGGGGCCGGGCGCGGGCCGCGGAAGCTCGGTCAGTTGCAGGACCTCGGGGCCTCCGAGGGCCGTCTGGTGCAGGGCGAGCATCACTGGGGAGCCATCCGGGGCGGCTGGGCCCGGGGATTCCGTGAGGGTCGCCGGGTCAGGGGAGTTGGGGTTCTCAAGGGTCTCCGTCGAAGTCATGCCTCGATCCTGGCCGTACGGCCCGGCCCGGGGCGATGGCAAGAAGGTCATCCTCCGATACATTCTTGCCATGTCTGTCGCTCCTGCCGCCCGCCGCGTTCCCGGCCCCGGTGGCACTCCCACCGCCCGCCCCACGTCCGCCGCGGCCTCCCACGCCCGTGACCTCGCCGACCGCGCGGCCGAACTGGACCGCCGAATGCGCCCGGACCCGCGGCCAGGCGCCCACAAGGTCGTCGTCCTTGCCCTCGACGGGGTCTACCCCTTCGAACTCGGCATTCCGCACCGGGTTCTGGGGTCTGCCGATGGCCGCTACGAGGTGCTGTCCGCGAGCGTGGACGGGCAGCCCGTGCGTACCGACTCGGATATGACCGTCACCCCCGGACACGGCCCCGAGGTGCTGGCGGAGGCGGACACCGTGGTCATCCCTCCGTACGCGATCACCCGGGCCTCGGCCGCCGCCCCGGACCCGCAGGTCCTCGCCGCCCTGGCCCGCGTCCGCCCCGGCGCCCGTCTGGTGTCCATCTGTACCGGCGCCTTCCTCCTGGCCGCCGCCGGCCTCCTGGACGGGCGCCGGGCCACCACGCACTGGGCGCTCACCGACCATTTCCTGGAGTTGTTCCCCCGGGTCGAGCTCGACGCCGGCGTGCTCTTCGTCGACCACGGTGACGTACTGACCTCCGCCGGGGCGGCGAGCGGTGTCGACGTCTGCCTGCACCTGGTGCGCCAGGACCACGGGAGCGAGGTGGCCAATCAGGTGGCCCGCCGCTGCGTCGTCCCGCCGTACCGGGACGGCGGGCAGGCGCAGTACATCGAGCGGCCGCTGCCGCCGGCGAGCGAGACCGGCACCGGGCCGACCCGCGACTGGGCCCTGCAGCGTCTGGAACTGCCCCTGCCGCTGGAGGAGTTGGCCGCGCACTCTGCGATGAGCACCCGTACCTTCGCCCGGCGCTTCCGGGAGGAGACCGGTCTGAGCCCTGGCCGCTGGCTGACCCAGCAGAGGCTGAGGCGGGCGCGGCACCTGCTGGAGTCCAGCGACCTGCCGGTGGAACGGGTCGCCCACGAGGTCGGCTTCGCCACCGCCACCTCGCTGCGGCGGCACCTGGCGGCGGAGGCAGGGGTCGCTCCGTCGGCGTACCGGCGCACTTTCCGCGCCTTGGGCCCCGCCGCGGGCGGTGTCGGGAGGGCAACAACGACCGAGTCCGCTCTGTGACGTGGTCCTGCGTCAGCCAGAGTCGGCTGATATCTCATAATCGGCGGGACGGGCAGCAGTCATGACTCCGTCCAAGCAGTTCCGTCCCTGCGGGCGCCGGCCGATCCGGCAGTTCCTCGGGCCACCGCGCCGGCCACCGAGCCGGTTTCGTAAGATCCGACCGTGACGACGGGGACAGGGACGACGAAGACAGGGGCGCCGTGGGCGGGCTGGGTGCCGCCGACCGAGACGGAACGGCTGCTCCACGAGACGGCGCCGGCCGGCAACCGGGAGGCGATGCTGGACGCCCTGGCCGGGAGCAGGCTGTTCGTGCTCGTCGCCCGGCTGCACGCGGACACTCCCGGCTTCGATCCCCCGCTTGCCATGCAGCCGGATCCCGCGACGCCGGGCCGGATGTGTGTCACGGTGCTGACATCCGGAACGTTGCCGCCCTGGCACCCCGACTGGGTGTTCGAGGCGATAGGTCTCGACGAGCTCGCGCGCCGTTGGCCGGACGGGGCCCGGTGGCTGGGAATCAATCCGGGCACGCCGTACGCCGTCACTCTCGAGGCAGGTCCGGGACGTCGCCGGGCGTGGCTGAAGGCCCACGCGCGGTCGAGCGGCCCTCGGGCCGGCCTGCTGGTGACCCATCGGGCCGGCCCGCTGCACGGACCGGTCGCACACGGCCTGGCTCTCGGAGCCCATCTCTCCGTGCACAATGGCCTCACATGGAACGACCTGGGCGCCGCCTACGAGGGGTATTCGACGGATCGCGCCAGGCTCCGCAATCCCTGGGGCGTGCTGGACCGCGCCTCTTACCGGGAGACGCTCGAAGCGCTGCTGGCCACCCGGCTCGTCGGCCGTACTCACGAGTGGGTGCTCGGGATCCGTCGCGCCCTCGCCGGACGGCTGTGCCGCACCCCCACCGTCCCGGAGTGGTCCGCGGCTCTCACCGCTGCGCTGACGCGCCGCCAGTGCACACCGTCCGAGGCCGCCGAGGCCCATGAGGCACTGCGACTGGCCGTCATGTACGAGGACAGGTTCCGCGCCGACGGAGCCCTCGGCGCCGACGAAAGGGTCGACACCCTGGCCGCCTTCGACTACGGGCGGGCGGTCAACGTCGTGCGGCTCGCGCTGGGCGCCCGCCTCTGCGATCCGCGCGAAGCCGAACAGACCGTGCTGCGGATCGGCGCCCTGGCCGGGCAGGCGTACGGCTCATGGGCCCAGTTCTCGCTCGGTTACTCGCTGACGCGCGTGATGCACTTCGACGCGGACGATCCGTCCGGAGCGAAGTACGAGCAGTCGCTCGCACAGCACCGCGTCTTGATGCAGGACCCCAACAGCCCCTACCGGAACATCCCTTGGTCATGAATCCACAGCCCCCCGGTCCCAGCCATCCTGCCCAGGGCGCCACCTGGGTATCGCCGTCGATAACGGAGCACCTGCTGTACGAGGCGGGTGCACGCGGTGATGCGGAGGCCCAGTTGCGTGTGCTGGCCGGCGAGGAGCTGTACATCGCCGCTCCGAAGGCCGAGGTGGACGCGGCTCCCGACATGGTCACGTGGCGCTCGCACCGCGACGAGGCCGGTCGGAGCTGCCGGCCGGTGCTCACCCGTGGGATGCTGCCGCCCTGGCATCCGGAGTGGGTGTTCCACGCCGTCTCCCTCAAGTGGATCGCGGAGTTCGCCTGGCGCGACCCGTACCAGCTGCTGTCCGTCAACACGGGCACTCCGGCCCAGATGCTCTTCCCGGCCACACCCCCGCACCGCGCGATGTGGCTGCGCTACCACGCGGAGAACGAACGCCCCAGGAACGACCGGCTGATCGCATTGCGGCACGGGGCGCTGCACGGTCCGCTGGCGTACGGGCTGGCGTGCGGGGCGCATCTGGCGGTCGGCAACGGCGTGCCCTGGAACGAGGTGGGCACCGCCTACCACGAGTACTCGTGCGAGCGGGAGCAGCTCCGCGACTCGTGGGGCATCACCGAACCGACCGGCTGGCGGAAGCAGCTGGACGCTCTCCTGGACGCGCACAACAGCCCGCCCGAGCCCGATTTCGTACTCCGGGTGCGTGAACAGCTCGGGGCAGGGCTCGGCGAGCAGCCCTCCGCGGAGCTGTGGCGCGAAACGGCCGCCGGGCACGCCCAGGACCTCGGGGTGGGGCACGGCACGGTCAAGGACATCGAGGAGCTGGTCCGGCGCATCGTCAGGTATGAGGCACGGTTCCGCGCCGACGGGCTGCTTCCGCCGGACGGCCGGGTCACCACGACGGTCGCCTACGACTACGGGCGCGCCGTGAATCTGGCCAGATGGGGGCTGTCCGCCCGTTTCTGCGTACCGCACGAGGCGGAGCAGGCCGTCGTGTACGCCGGTGCGCTGAGCAGATCGGCCTACCGCTCCTGGGAGGACTTCTCCGCGGGCTACGCGCTGGGCCGTGTGCTGCGGTTCGACGGCGAGGACTACGGCGACTACTACCGGAGCAATGTCACGGCGCACCGTCTGCTGACGGAGAGCGAAGGCAGCCCGTGGCGGAACCTTCCCTGGCGCTGAACCCTGCCGCACTCCTCGCGCTCACCGGCGACCGGGAGCGGCGCCGTGCCAGGGCAGGTGCCCTCCCCTGCCGGCACACCCGTGCCTGTGCGCACGATCCGAAGTAGGAATACCCCTGGGGGGTATATTGTTCAGGCTGGGTGAGGGCCCGGCAGCGGGTCCACACTGGACAGGAGTGGGGATGACGGTCATGGATCACAGCACGCACCACACCGATACCGCGCACGATCTCGCCACCCGTCGGAGTCACGCCGGGCATCACGGCCGGCGCGCGTCGGGGACGTCCTGGTCCATGGCGGCGAAGGCAACACTGCACTGCCTGACCGGCTGCGCCATCGGCGAGATCCTCGGCATGGTCATCGGTACCGCGCTGATGTGGGGCAACGTCGAGACCATGGTCCTGGCCATCGCCCTCGCCTTCGTGTTCGGCTACTCGTTCACGCTGTTCGCGGTCCGCCGGGCGGGCCTGGACCTCAAGAGCGCGATCAAGATCGCGCTCGCCGCCGACACCGTGTCCATCGCCGTGATGGAACTGATCGACAACGGCATCATCGCCCTGGTCCCTGGCGCGATGGACGCCGACCTGTCCGACGGGCTGTTCTGGGCGGCGCTCCTCGGCGGCCTCGCCGTCGCCTTCCTCGTCACCACCCCGGTGAACAAGTGGATGATCGGCCGCGGCAAGGGCCACGCTGTCGTCCACTCCTACCACTGACCCGCCCACGCCAAGGACAGTTCCGGGACTCCCCCGTACCGGTGGGGCGTCCCGGGCCCGGTTCGACACCGGGGCGGAACGGCCGGCCGGCCCGCCCCCTCAGGGCGCGCATACCCATCCAGGGGCCGTACAGCCTCTCTGGAGGCGGCTTCACCGCACCGTATTCGGCCGGTCGGAGACCGCGGCGTCCGGCTCCACAGAGAATTCCCGGAAGACCACTGCCGTCCGCATGTCAGTAACGGCCGGGCTGTCTCGTCTCAGGTTGTGAAGACAGGTTCTGAGAGGAACCCACCCGACAACAAGGAGCTGGTCATGAGCGAGGAGACCACACGTCAGAAGGTCGCACTGGTCACCGGGGCGAACAAGGGCATCGGCCGAGGGATTGCCGAGCAACTCGCCGCGCTGGGCATGACGGTGCTGCTCGGTTCCAGGGACCCGCAGCGCGGGGAGGAAGCAGCAGCGGCGCTGCGCGCGACAGGCGGTGACGTGCACGCGGTCACCTTGGACGTCACCGCCCAGGACACTGTCCGCGAGGTCGCGAAGCAGGTCGAGGAACGCTTCGGCCACCTCGACGTGCTGATCAACAACGCCGGCATCACCGGGTCCGGACAGGTCTCGCCGCAGGACGCCCACGATCAGAACCCCAGCTCGGTCGATCTGAACATGGTCAGGGCGGTGTTCGAGACCAACGTCTTCGGGGTGATCTCGGTGACCAACGCCATGCTGCCACTGCTGCGGCGGTCACCGGCGCCGCGCGTCGTCAACGTCAGCAGTCACGCGGCATCGCTGGCCTTGACCAGTGATCCGGAGGGCCCTTTCGCCGCACTGCTGCCGTCCGCGGCGTACTCGCCGTCCAAGAGCGCACTCACAGCACTGACCGTGCAGTACGCCAATGAGCTGCGTAAGGACGGCGTTCTCGTCAACGCGGCCGCCCCCGGGTATGTCGACACGGACAGCAACAACCACACCGGCTTCCTCACGGTCGCACAGGGCGCCGCAGTCGTGGTGCGCCTGGCAACCCTCGGCGCGGACGGACCGACCGCCGGGTTCTTCGGCGAGGACGGCTCGGTGCCCTGGTGACGCTGACCTGGGCAGCGGCGTGTGCAAGGGGCCACAGCGCTTCGACGGATCACCATGTGGTCGGCTCTGCCGTCGGCGGAACGTCAGACAGTGGTGTCCGTGAGCGAGGGGACGCGGCTTCTCCAGCTGGGAGCCCCGGTCCTGGTGGCGGGCGAACTCCAAGGAGGGGCCGGCGTGACGAAGCCTGAGGAGTTCCAGGAGCTGCGGCCGCTGCTGTTCTCGATCGCCTACCGGATCCTGGGCAGTGTGAGTGAGGCCGAGGACGCGGTCCAGGAGACCTGGCTGCGCTATCAGTCCGCCGCTGCCCATCCCGGGTCGGTCAAGGCGTTCCTGTCGACCGTGGTCACCCGGATCTCGATCGACGTCCTGCGCTCGGCCCGCGTCCGGCGGGAGGAGTACGTCGGACCGTGGCTCCCCGAACCGCTGCTGACCGACCCGTACGAGGATCCGGCGCGGTCCGCGGAGCTGGCGGACTCCTTGTCGATGGCGGCCCTGCTCCTGCTGGAGCGGCTCACCCCGCTCGAACGTGCGGTCTTCGTTCTGCGGGATGTGTTCGCCTTCGGCTTCTCGGAGATCGCGTCGGCCGTGGGGCGGTCGGAGTCGGCGTGCCACCAGCTCGCGGTGCGCGCGCGTCGTCACATGGAGACGGGGCGACCCCGGTTCGAGGCGGACCGGAAGGAACGCGAGGAGCTCGCCGAGAAGTTCTTCGACGCCTTCCGGGAAGGAGATGTCGACGGGCTGGCCGAACTGCTGGCCGCCGACGTTCAGATGGTCGGTGACAGTGGCGGCAAGGCCCCCCAGGTGAAGCCCGTCATCCTCGGCGCCGAGCACGTGGTCCGGGTACTCGCGGCGTTCGTCCCGCTGGTCATCAGGGGGGCCGGCGTCGTGGAGCCGCAGCAGGTGAACGGCCGGCCGGGCGCGATCTTCCGCGACCGGGACGGCAGAGTCCTCAGCACCTGGGCGCTCGACGTGCTCGACGGGCGAATCCAGTCGATCCGCACGGTGAACAACCCGGACAAGCTCAGGCACATCGGCCCCAGGGCAGACGCCTGGGCGGCTCTCCGTGAGGCGACCCAATCCCACCGACCCACGCATTGACCGAGGAACCGGCTGCACTTCGATCCGCTGGGGCACGGATGCCGGGCCCAGGCCCGGCATCCGCGGAGTACCTGCACGGCGATCAAGGATTCCGCCGCGCACCGGGAGCTGCCGGGAGGCCGCTGAGGGTCAGAGGCGGATGACGACGAGGGCGACGTCGTCTGGGGAGCCCCTCGGGATTCCGAGGCGGGTCAGCAGCGCGTCGGCCAACTGGTCGGGGGCCAGATCGCCTTCCTGGACCAGGGCCGTGGTCAAGCGGGCCAGGCCGACGTCGATGTCCTCGTCGCGGCGCTCGATGAGGCCGTCGGTGTACATCACGAGGGTGTCCCCAGGGGTGTAGGACAGACCGGCCTGGGGACGAGGAACATGGTGGAGGCGGGCGCCGAGCGGCGGATCGGTCGCTTGGTCCAGCAGCTCGCAGGTCCCGTCGGAGTGGCGCAGGACGGGCGGTGGGTGTCCGGCGCTGCTGTAGATGATCAATTCGCTGCGAGTGTCGATGAGTACCTTGACCGCCGTCGCGGCGGTCGCGCCGTCCAGGGATCGGGCGTACAGACCGAGGACTTCCAGGGCCTGGGCGGGACTGGGAATGGCGCGGATGACCGCACTCAATGCGCTGCGGAGCATGCCCATGACGGCTGCGGCGTGCAGCCCGTGGCCTACGACGTCTCCGACCGCCGCGGCGTAGCGGTCGGGTGGTAGGTCCACGACGTCGTACCAGTCGCCGCAAACGTTCAGTGACGTTGTCGCCGGCAGGTAGCGCACGGCGATGTTGTCGTCGTGACGATCCAGGTCGGGGACGGAGAGCATGGCTTCCTGCAGGGTGACGGCGACCTGCCGTTCACGGGCATGGGCCGAACGCAGTTCCTCGTTGAGACGGTGCAGCTCGCCTGCCCGCGCGTACAGCTCTGCTGCCATGCCCTTCTCCCGCTCGGTGAACGTCTCGGTGAGCTGGCGTGCATGGCGCGAGTGGACGAAGTCCGTGACGTCCTCGGCTCGTTGAACGATCCACTTCACCTTGCCGTCAGGCCCGGAAATCGGGGTGTGGATCTCGGACCACCACCGCTCCTCGAACCCGCCTGGCCGGCCGGGGACAGGGATGTCGTACCGCTGCAGCACCAAGGTGTCCGGTTCCCCGGTGTCCAGGACCCGGCGCAGCGACGCCCTCAGATTCTGTTGTGCGCCGTCGCGAAGCCCCGGATGCTCCGGAAGGGCGTCGAAGAAGTACTTCCCGATCAGCTGATCCCTGGTCCGGCCGGTGGTGTGCAGATATGCCGTGTTGACGTAGGAGATCACCAGGTCCGTGTCCAACATCAGGTACGGGCTCGGTGTGGCGTCGAAGAACGCACTGAAGTCAATGTCCGCTGTCATCACGCGCTCTCCGTGAACTGTGAGCGCGACTCCTTGCCTTTCCAATCTACGCGCGATCGAGCGGCCGGGCTCGGGAGGGCATCGAGACGTCGGCGCGGGCCTGGGTACGCCCGCCATACCCAGCAGGGGCCCGAGACCCACTGCTGGGCAGGAGGCGATCAGACGGTGATGGTCTTGTACTCGATGTACTGGGAGAGGCCGGCCGCCCCGTACTCGCGGCCGATACCACTGGCCTTGAAGCCTCCGAATGGGCCGTCGAAGCCGACGGAGGCGCCGTTGACGGTGACCGTGCCGGTGCGGATCCTGCGGGCCACGGCGAGGGCGCGGGCCTCGTCGGAGGACCACACGCCACCGGAGAGGCCGTATTCGGAGTCGTTGGCGATACGTACGGCGTCGTCCTCGTCGTCGTAGGCGATGACCACCAGGACCGGGCCGAAGATCTCCTCCTGTGCGATTCGCATGGAGTTGTCGACGTCGGCGAAAAGGGTCGGCGTGACGTAGTTGCCCCTTTCCAGGCCCGCGGGAACCTGAGGGCCTCCGGTCACCAGACGGGCGCCTTCCTCGATGCCCAGTGCGATGTAGTCGCGCACCCGCTGCTGCTGGTCCCGGCGGATCATCGGGCCGATGAAAGTGTCCGGGTCCTCGGGATCACCCACCTTCAGGGACTCGACCAGCGCCTTCAACGCGGCCACGATCTCCTCGTAACGGGAGCGCGGCGCCAGGATCCGGGTCTGGGCGATGCAGGACTCGCCGTTGTTGAGCAGCGAGCCGAACTTCAGCCCTTGCACGACCTCGGCCAGGTCGGCGTCCGGCAGGACCACTGCCGCGGACTTGCCGCCCAACTCCAGGCTGACCCGCTTCAGTTGTTCACCCGCGATCGAGGCGATCCGACGTCCCGCCCGCGTCGAACCGGTGAACGCGATCTTGTCGACGTCCGGGTGCGACACCAGGTACTCACTGGTCTCCCGGTCAGCGGGCAGGATGCTGATCACGCCCTCCGGCAGACCGGCCCGCTCCAGCAGCTCCGCCAGGAACCCCATGCTCAGCGAGTTCTCCGGCGACACCTTGAGCACGACCGAGTTTCCCGCCAGCAGCGCCGGAATGATCTTCGCCGTCGCGGCCGAGAACGGTGAGTTCCACGGAATCACTGCGACCACCACGCCCACCGCCTCCCGGCGCACGATACTGCGCACCGGTGAAGCCGGATCGGAGGGCGCAAGTTCCTCTTCCCATCCGAAATCCTCCGCCGCCTTGAGATAGGCGTTCGCCTGCCGCGTCAGGCCCGGTTGACCGGCCAGCGTGAACCACCCCGCGGAGCCGTTCTCCGCCGAGATCAGCGCGGCGATCTTCTTCGCGTTCGCCTCGCGCAGTGCATTGAACCTGCGCAGCACGGCGACCCGCTCAGCGGGCGCCGTCCCCTGCCATGTCCCGGCGTCGAACGCCGCACGCGCTGCTGCCACCGCACGGTCCACATCGGCCGGCAGGGCCTGTGCCGCTCGGCCGATCACCGACTGATCGTGCGGAGACCGGATCTCCATCAGCTCCGTACCGCTCGGGGCTGTCCAGGAACCAGCGATGAAGAGCCGGTCATACGTGATCATTTGCTCCCACCTTCAAGATATGAGCTTCTATGTGTCCCATCACTGTAGCAGTTAGTGAATGTATTGACCCTCCATTGCGCGCGGGGGTGATCAGGGGGCGCACGAGAGGACCGGTCGGCGCCACGGATGTCGAGGCTCACGCGGCTTCGGCCGACGTGCAGGAAACGGCGGCAAGGGACGCGGCGGCCCGTGCACGGCGCTGCGCGCGCCCTGAACCGGCCGCGACAGCAAGGCCGAGTCGGAGCAGGCGGGCCGACGGACGGAGTCCGCGGCGACGTGCGGGTCGGGCCAACGATGGACGAATGCAGACGGAACGTCGCCGCCCCGGCCTTCAGGAGGAGTACGCGGACGTCGACACCCGCGGAATGTCGCGCCACACGCGCACAGCCGACCGCTCCACCCCGACGACGGTCACACCACAGACCGGATTCCGAGCGTGCCTCTGTCCCCGGGCGCCGAACTCGCTTCGGTCCGACGCCCGAACCGGATGAGCTGCGGCGTCGCGGAGGGCCTGCGTGCCGCATCGTTCACCACGCCGAGCGCGCCCTCCCCGAACTCCTCCCCGAGGCGGCGGGCCGTGACCAACGCGTAGATGGCCTCCCGCACAGCCTTCGCCTGCTGCACGTCGCCGTCCTCACCCGGGGTGATCGCATCGACGACGCCGGATTCCAGGTACCAGGCACCCAGCCGTTCCGGCGTCACGAACATCTCGAAACGCGCCGAACGGCGGGCCCGGAGGGTCGCCGCGAAGTCCGGGGAGGGGCTCCCTCAGACGAAGACATGATCGAGGCTCACATCACCATCCTGACAGGTGACTCCGGTGGACCCACGAGGAGCGTCAGCCGCTGAGGAGGCGGGGTATTCCCGACGCGGAGCACCGTGGACCAAGGCGAGCGCGCCGGAGCCGGCCGCATGCCCCTCCGGCAGCCGGCTGCCGCACCCGTCGGCCCCTCAGGGTGTTCCGAGCCCGCGCAACAGCGTATCGACGACGAGGTCAGCAGCCCGGGCGGCGGTCAGGTCAGGCATCTGCCGTGACGCGAGGTGCATGAGCTGAGGCAGCAGCGCGCCCGCCCATCCCTCCGGAGCGTCGGAGCGAAGCACGCCCTGGTCGGTGGCGCGTCGGAGGAAGGCGTCGACTTCGCTGATCGAAGCGTCCCGCCGGGCGCGGACCGCGTCGTCGGCAAGCATGCGGGCGAGATCGACGGGCCAGGTGCGGTTCACGGCGATGATGTTCTCGACGTACCGGTGCAGGGCCACAGCGACGGGGGCCTCGCGCAGCCGCGCGTCCTCGATGGCCCGCTCGATGGCCTCCAGCCTGGACTCGTAGACGGCCGCGAGGAGTTCCTCACGGGAGGCGAACCGTCGGTAGACGGTTCGCCGGTCCACTCCGGCCTCGGCGGCGATGCTCGCGATGCTGGCGCTCGGATCGGCGGCCAGCATGCGCGCCCCGGTGGTCAGGACGGCTTCCACGTTGCGTACGGCGTCGGCTCTCACGCCTGGAGTTTACCGTCGCGCGAGGAACATGTGATGTTATGCGCCCCGTGCGCGAGCGGATAGCACCCAGTAGACGCCACATCCAGGTGGCGAATGACGTGAACCTGGTTCTGCGCGCCGATGCGTATGCCATCTGCCGCGTTGCTCAGCGCTCTTGAGCCGTGTTCGATCCCACATGTCATCGCCCGGAGGCCCGTCGCTGGCCTGCAATGACAGCTTGGCCCACCGCCGGGCTCCCCCGGGTTCATCGGCGCGATGGACATGGCCTTGCGCTACGACGCGTACCGACTCGAGCTGCCCCCCTTGAGCCTCCGCGGCATACGCCTGAAGGCGTTCAAGCGTCCAGGTGCTGAGGTCGCGGCTCGGGTCTCGATCATCGGCGTCAGCGTGCAAAGTCCTCGTTCCTCACGGTCGAACCTCCGCGCCGGCGCCGAATCCATTGGGGGGCCGACGCAACTGGGCCGAGCACAGCGACAACCGCAAAGCCCCTGAAAACCTGCTCAGGAACCACGTGCCCGCTCCGCCCGACAGGCCCGCCGGAGCGCCTCCACCGGGTACGGGGTCTCCCGGCTCTCATCCTGGATCTTGAGGTAGAAGTCCGTCAGCACTGCGGCGAGCGGTGCATGGCGGGAGAGGATCGCTCTGGCTTCCTGGGGGCCGGCCGGTGGGTCCTCCCCTTCCCCGCATGCCCGGAGGAGTGCATAGCGCTCTTTCCGCTCGCAGCGGTAGAGAGCGGTGATCAGCCAGTTCACCAGCCAACTGACCGTGTAGCAGCGGTCGTAGGTCCGGTGCAATTCGAAGAAGTCGGCCTCGGACGGTGACAGATCGAACCGGGAGGAAAGAGCGAGGCCGTAGTCGGCGAAGTAAAGGCGCCGGCCGTCGGTGAGGATGTTCTGGAAGTGGGCGTCGAAGTGGAGAAGCCCGCGGCTGTTCATGAAGGCGGTGCCGCCCTCCAGCTCCCTCTCCACCAGGGAACAGGCGCGGTCGGCAGTCTCGTCATCGGCCTGCACCTGCTCGGTGAACCACTCGTGCAGGGTCTGAGGGATGTACTCCAGGAACAGCGCGAGGCTCGCGGAGGACTGCTGAAGCGCCTCGATGCGGCGGCGTACCTCCGGCCCGCCTCCCCAATAGGCCACGGCCCGCTCAATGTCCGCGAGTTCCTCGGGAAGGGGTGCTGCCGTGTCCGGCAGCACGCGCCAGTGGTACATCATCGGAAAGCCTTGGTACTGCCGTGCGAGCACCCAATTCGTCGTCATGGTGTGGACGGCGAGCTCCCGCCACGCCCCGAAACCAGGCCCACCGACGCCGTACTGGCAGAAAGTGGGAAGCCCGAACAGGTTGGCCGTGGACCGGACATGCTCCGGCAGAAGCTCCATCTCCGTGAGCGGAACCCGCTTCACGAAGACCGGCTTCCCGCCGACCTCCAGCAGCGCGGACCTCCCGCCGATACCTGAGCCCAGCGGTACGGCAGCGTCGACAAGCCTGACGAGCTGGTGATCACTTCGCAGGGCGAGTGAGGTGGAAACCGCGCTGTAGGCCGATAGGCGTGCGTCTTGTGACATATCGCAATGTTCGTACGCTACTTGAATCGGAATGCCGACCCCATTTCGACCGTGCACGTGATTGTCCACCGACCGCTGCATTCGCACTGTACGTGGGGTGCGACGAGGAGGTCAGAGTCACAGCCATCTCCTCGTACCTTTCCTTTCGGTGCGACCCCAGCCGTTCCGGACCACCTACAGGGACCGAATGTCCGCCTTGCACCACAGGCATAGAATATTGCCCATGACGCAAGGTGAGGACGACGAGCTGGACAGCCTGGTACGTAAACGGATCCGCGCTCTGCGGGTGGCCCAGGGCTGGTCCCTGGAGGAGCTGGCCACGCGTGCCCACGTCAGTCAGTCCACTCTCTCCCGCATCGAGAACGGCCGGCGGCGCCTCGCACTGGATCAGCTGGTCACCCTCGCTCGCGCACTGGACACGACCCTGGACCAGCTGGTGGAGACAGCCTCCGACGATGTCGTCACCAGCCCGGTGATCGACGCGGCCCACGGGCTGATGCGATGGTCGGTCAAAGGCGACCCGGGCATGAGCGTCGTGCGTCAGCGCATGACCGAGCCGCCGCCGGACAACCCCTCACGCATGCGCGCACATCCCGGCCGGGAATGGCTCGTCGTCCTGTCCGGCACCGCGATCCTCATGCTGGGCCACCGTCGCTTCCGCATCGAGACCAACCAGGCCGCGGAGTTCCCCACCATGCTCCCGCATGCGATCGGCGCCGAGGGCGGCCCGTGCGAGATCCTGGGAATCTTCGACCGCGAGGCCCGCCGCGGCCACCAGCGCGACAGCGGCACCAGAAGCGCCGTCGGCGACCGCGACTGGAACGACTCCTGCAAGTGACCTCCCCTGCGGCGGGCGTCATGCGTGTTCGGCACTCCAAGCGGTCATCCTCTTGCGTATACAGCAAGAGATCATGCCGCACGCGCACGATCGCTCTAGCGTGGGGACATGACCCACGCACACCCGCACACCCCGGACCACGGCGCGCACCACGCCTCTGAGCACGCCACCGACTCCAGCAGCCAGATGGAAATCCTCGACCTGGACGCGGAAGTCCTCGCCGAGCACATCGCCGCCATCACCGCCTGGTTGCCCGTCGAGGCGCCCCCGCGCGAGATCGTGGATCTGGGCTGTGGGACAGGAGCCGGCACCTTCGCCCTCCTCGCCCACTTCCCCGAGGCGCACGTCACCGCCGTCGACTCCTCGGCCGAGCACCTTCACCGCTTGCGGGAGAAGGCTGTCATCGAGGGAGTACAGGAGCGCGTGCGCACCGTGCAGGCCGACCTCGACGCCGCCGACTGGCCCGACCTCGGCACGCCCGATCTCATATGGGCCTCCGCCTCGATGCATCACATGGCCGACCCCGGCCGCACACTGCGCGACGTCCATGACGTGCTCGCACCCGGCGGCCTGTTCGCCGTAGTCGAGCTGGCCGGCTTCCCCCGTTTCCTTCCGGAGAACGCGCCCGAGGACCTGCCCGGCCTCGAAGAGCGCTGCCACGCCGCGACCGAACGCTTCCACGCCGAGCACGTGCCCCACCGGGGTGCCGACTGGGGACCGATGCTGACTGCCGCCGGATTCGCCCTCGAAGACGCACGCACCATCGCAGTGGACATCGAGGGCTCCCACGGCGAGGTGATCCCCCGCTACGCCCTGGGCGCTCTGCAACGCATCCGTGGCGCCGCCGCCGACGCGCTCTCACCCGAGGACCTCTCCGCTCTCGACCAGCTCCTCGACACCGACGGCCCCCACAGCATTCTGCGCCGTACCGACCTTGTCGTACGCACCGAACGCACCGTCTGGGCCGCACGCCGGAAGGACTGAACCGAAGCAACTGCGTCGGCCGGGCGACCGAGCACGACACGCCCCGTCCCCGGTGGTGCCGGGGGCGGGGCGTGTCCGTGTCGCGCGGTGGCTCAGGAAGCGATGAAGCGCGCGATCTGGCCCAGCACGATGGTGTCCGCCAGGTACCCGATGTGGGTCTGGCAGACCACGTTGTTGTTCGTCGCACCGTTCAACCGGGTGCTGGTGTAGGGGAGGATGACGCCGTCGCACGCCGAGTACCAGGTGGCGTACTTGGTGTCACCCGGCGTCTCGTCCCCCGCGGTGATCTGCGAGATGAATGAGGAGCCCGGGTACATCTGCTGGCACGTCGTGTAGACCAGGCAGGCGCCGGCGAACGTGGTTCCGTGGTTCGCGCCCGCGATAGAGGCGAGGTGGCTGACACTGGTGTTGCCCCCCAGCACCTTCAGGTAGTACTGGCTGACCAAGCCACCCATCGAGTGATTGACGATCGCGACCTTACCGGCGCCGGTCCGGGACTTCACGTTGTTGACGAAGGAGGCCAGGCCCTGGGCGTTGGTGACGTTGTTGCCGTAGGAGTTGTACTCGTATGCGAAGAGCTTGGAGCTGGACCAGCCGTTGAGCTGGAAGACGCTCATGGCGGTGGCCCAGTTGGAGGCGTTTCCGGTGTACCCGTGGACGAAGACGACCGGGGTGCTGGTCGACAGCGGCTGAGCGGCAGCGTCTGCGGCCCGTGGTGTCGAGGCGGCCGTGGTGGTCGCGGTCTGGGTCGCGCCGGCCGTCGATGCCGAGGAGAACAGGGTGAACGCGACCGTGACGGCCGCGAGGACGCCGAGGAACCGGCGAGGTGAACGACGACGCATGGAGCACTCCTGACGGGGGAAGCGGGATGCAGATGCCTGACCCGACAAGAGTCGGGGCGCTGGGCGCGGGCGCCATCGGCGAATTCACCGGCGTTCGCCGACAGCCGTCCGCTCGACGTAACGCAACTGCCGAGGACCAGGCCTCCGGCACACTTCACCGGCAGGAACCTTGCGGAGGCACCACCAGGCAGGTCGTGTCCGTCTGGCCCTCACAGCCGGTTCCGCAGTGCCCGTGCAGCGCCCCTCCTGAGCGCATACTGGGCTCATGGACTCGTCCACGCGTGCCGCACCCCGCCTGCGGGAGCGGCTCGGAAGCGCCGTCTTCGCCCGGGTCGCCGGTCCCGCAGGACCGGAGAACCGCGCCCGCATCCACGGGACACCCGGCCCACGCTGGTTCGGTCCCGACCGGCCGATTCGTACGGTCCACGGCGATGCGTCGATGTTCATCGGTGGGCTTCGGGCACTCCTGCTCCAGTCCCTGCACCCGTTGGCGATGGCTGCCGTGGAGGCCCATTCCGGCTACCGCGGCGATCCCTGGGGACGACTCCAGCGCACCAGTACCTTCCTCGCCGTGACCACATACGGAACGGCGGACCACGCACAGCAGGCGGTCGACCGGGTGCGAGCCATACACAGCCGGGTGCACGGGACGACCCCGTACGGAGAGCCCTACGACGCCGCCGACCCGCACCTCCTCGGCTGGGTGCACGTGGCTGAGGTCGAAAGTTTCCTGCTCGCCCACCAGCGCTACGGCGCCGAACCCCTCGACGCCGCTGGATACGACGGCTACATCGCCGACACCGCGCGAGTGGCGGAAGCACTAGGTGTCACCGATCCTCCGCGCAACCGGAAGGAACTCGTCGCCCGCCTCGGGGCCTACCGTGGTGAACTGCGCCCGACAGAGGAAGCTCGCGCGGCAGCACGCTTCATACTGCTGCACCCGCCCCTGCCCTGGGCCGCCCGCGCGCCCTACGCGGTCCTCGCCGCGAACTCCGTCGCCGCCCTCCCCCGGTGGGCCCGTACGTCGCTGGACCTGCCCCGGCTGTCCGGCATGGCCGAAGCCTGCCTGACCCCGACCGGGCGCGCACTCACCGCCGCGATTCGCTGGGCCATGGCTCCACCACGCCAGCCGCGATGATCACCAGCGCGGAGCCCGGAGGGGGTCCTCGCCACAGCCGGACCGGTGGCCGGTCAACTCTGCTGCGGGGGCCGTCGAATCCGTGCGGCCGGCCACGCGCGGCCTTGAGAAGATCGCCTCATGGCACACAAGGATGCTCAGCTGACACGGATCGCGTTCGGTGTGCCGGAGGCCTCGGACACGGCTCGCGCCGATGCCCTGCGGCTGCTCGAAGCCGACACCTCTCTGCACGCGGAGTGGGTCAAGGGGCTCGCCGTGAACAACGCGGCGCCGGACGAGGTACTGCGGCGGGTGTTCACGGTCCACCCGCTGCCCGACGCCCGGTACTGGCTCGCTTACTGCAAACTCTCCCCCAGCATGGCGAAGGCTGCCGTGGCGCACCCCGACCCGCAGGTCCGCCGGCTCCTCGCCGAGAATCCGCACCTCCCGCCGGATGCGCTGGCCGCGCTGACCGAGGATCCGGACCCGAAGGTGCGCCGCGTCGCGGTGACGATGGCATATGAGTACGCCGTCGAGCTGCCGACGGAGCTTACCGTTCGGCTGGCCACCGGCCCGGAGGCGCGGCTGCGGTACTACGCCGCTGGGCTGCGGGGACTGCCGGACGCGACACTGCTCTCGCTGGTCGAGGACAGCGACCCCCGCGTCCGGGCCGCCGCCATCGGTTCCTGGAGCTGGCCCAGGCTGCGCCCGGAAGTCCGGGCAGCGTCCGAGGCCGACCCCGATCCCCAGGTGCGCAGGGCGGTCGAACGCGCCACCCACGTCGACGTACCCCTGCCGACGACGGTGGAGGACTTCCTCGCCGAGACCGACAAGCGTCGCCGCGGCGACGCCGCGTTCACCGCGCACGTCGACGCGGACCTCGCCGCGCTCCTCATGACCCACCAGGACACATCGATACGTCACAGGGCCGCCCGCAACCCACACGTACCCACGGCGCTCGCACTCGCGCTGGGCACCGACCCCGAACCCTTCGTCCGTCTCGCCGTGTCGCTGCGTGCGGATGTGACCGAGGAGCAGCGGACGGCGATCGACTACACCGTGCTTCCCGGCCGCCATCCGGTGCCGGCCTGGGTCGAGGAGCGCTTCGGCGACCCGGATGCGCTGCGGGAGATCGCGGCCTCCAGCCACGTCCTGCTGCGCCGGGGAGTCACGTGTGCGCCGGAGCTTCCTGCCGATGTGATCGCGCGGTTGGCAGCCGACGACGACTACTACGTCAGGCTGATGCTCTGCGAGAACGACCACGCCCCGCACGAGCTGCTCGTGGAGATGTTCGCCGACTGGAACGGGCTGAGCTGGGGCATGCTGGCTTACCGCAGCAACTTCGCGCGCACCGGTCTGGCCCGGTTCGTGGACGACCCGAACTACCGGCTGCGGTATGCGGCTCTTTTCGACCCCGACGCCGAGGGGGAGCTCGTCGAGCGGCTCTCCTACGACGAGGAGGCCATGGTGGGCCGCCACGCAGCGGCCGACCCGCGCTTGCCCCGCACAAGGCTCGTCGAACTGCTCGGCGAGGCGGGGAAGGCGCAAGCAGCGGCCCGCAATCCCGCACTGCCCGCAGAGCTCATGCACGAGCTGCTCGATGTCGTCGGCGTCGGCGTCGAGCACTGAGAGACCCCGCGGTCAGGTGCCGAGTGCACCTGGGTCCGCAACGACCAGGCGCACGTCGGTCCCCGGTCCTCTGCGACCGGGGGCGCCAGGCCCTCAAAGCACGTGGTGATACCAGCGCCGGTGCACCGCGGGTTCGACACACAGCACCGAGGCACCCGCGACCGCACCGATCAGCAGGGCGGACCAACCGCCGCCGTTGAGGACCGCGCCAAGACAGGCGGCGGCGACGGCGAACGGGCGCAGCAGGGTCAGCGGGCCGAGGCCGATGACCATCGCGAGGGTGCTGGCGCGGAAGGGCAGAACGAAGTAGGCGGCGAGCGAGAGCAGTACGGCGGCGGCATACACGGCGAGCGGGAGCAGGTAGCCGACGCCGCCGGCCGTCAGGGCGTCGTACGCCCGGGCCTGGTCCGGTGCGGTCAGCAGCACGAGGGCGGCGGTCAGTACCGGGGCGATCAGCAGGGTCCCCCCGACGGCCGTCCCACGCAGGGCGGCACGGGTGGTGGCCCGGTGTTTACGTATGCGGGCGTCGCGGCCGGCGTAAGCGCGGAAGCCGCTGAACGCCGCGTCCACCAGCCCGAGGATCATGAGCGGAACGGCGGGCGTCATCATCGCGTTGCCGCGAGGTACTCGGGGCCGACCAGGCGGCGCGCGGCCCGCCCGAGGGCCAGGCGAAAGGGCTCCTCCAACTGCGGGCGCACTCCGATGACGGGGCGCAGAGTGGTACAGAACGGGTTTGCCAGGCCGCGCGGTTCGTACAGCAGGGGCCGGATTCCGGGCACCGCAGCGGCGCGCAGCAGCGTCTCGTCGCTGTGTGCGCGTCGCGCGGAGACGACACCGTCGTGGCGGCCGAGTGGATGGCGCATCCGGGCGCGGTGGAAGATCCAGGCACCGATGGGAGCGAGGCCGGTCGCGGCGATGTCGAAGTGGCAGAAGGCATGCGCCGGCGATTCGGCCTGGGCCCGGAAGAACCTGGCCAGGGCTGGACCACGGAAGTGGTGCAGCACACCCGTGGAGACGTAGACGGTCGCCGCCTTCGGCAGGGCGAAGGCATTTCCGTGTACGAAGCGGCAGTCGAGCCCTTCGGCGCGGGCAAGGCGGTCCGCTTCGCCGACCAGCGAGGCGTCGAGGTCGACCCCGAGCAGCTCGACGTCCTCGCCGAGGGCGTTGGTAGCCGCCAGCCGGCGGACCAGGTAGCCCAGGCCGCAACCGACGTCGACCAGGCGGAAAGGTCCCGGCTGCCCGGTAGTTGCCCGGATCGCGGCGAAGAGCGGGCCGAGTATGTGAACCAGGCGCTCGCCGATCCGGAGCTCCTCGCTCAGGCGTTGGAGCTCGGTGTGCACGCTGATGAGGAGCCGGTCCACGGCGTGGGGGTCGAGTATGCCGTCCAGGTCCGCGGGCAAACCGGCGACGAGCGCGGCCGCGCGCTCGTCACCGCTCTCGCGAAGCTGCTGAATCACCTCGGCGCGCCGAACCGGGATTCGGTGGCCACTGTGTGGATCCACCGCCGTGATCAGATCGGAAATCTCGAGTTGAGGCACGGGGCAGAACCTTACGGTCTCCGCTGCTCAGCGCCTGCCCCGCCCGTGAGAAGCCGGCGGTGGGTGGCGGCTCGCCGCCTGTCCTCGGGTCATGCAGTTGCCTCGGGATCCGTCGAACGTGAATCGCGTAGTGATGTCAGCGCAGCCGCGTCCGAGCACGTGGGCGCACGGTGACCGCGCCACGCACCGCCTCCGTCGGTGGAGTGACCGGGGATTCGCCCAAGGTTTGCTCGAACCGGCGGAGGGTGTGCTCGACGTCGTGGCGCCGTACGAACCCCTCGCAGGACCGCGACGTTGCGTTCGCGGCGCCGTCGGCAGGGAAAGCGGGTGGTGGCACGTGTTCCGTACCCTGGGGACATGCGCATGCGCCCCACCTTGAGCTGGACACCTACCGACGACCTGTCGCCGGGCACCACGGATCTGGAGCCCGTAGCCGATGCACTGCGCACCGGCGGTGTGCTGGTGCTCAGCGGGGCGGGCATCTCCACGGAGTCGGGCATCCCCGACTACCGCGGCGAGGGCGGGAGCCTGAGCCGGCACACCCCGATGACCTACCAGGACTTCACCGCCGGCGCCCAGGCCCGGCGCCGGTACTGGGCGCGCAGCCACCTCGGCTGGCGCACCTTCGGCCGCGCCCGCCCCAACGCCGGCCACCGGGCCGTCGCCGCGTTCGGGCGGCACGGCCTGCTCTCGGGTGTGATCACCCAGAACGTCGACGGTCTGCATCAGGCTGCCGGCAGCGAGGGTGTCGTGGAACTCCACGGAGGCCTGGACCGGGTCGTCTGCCTTACCTGCGGTGCCTTCAGCTTGCGCCGCGAGCTCGCCCGGAGGCTGGAGGAGGCGAATGCGGGCTTCGGGGCGGTATCCGCCGCGATCAACCCGGACGGTGACGCCGACCTCACCGACGAACAGGTCGGGGACTTCCGTGTGGTGCCCTGCACGGTCTGCGGCGGCATCCTCAAACCGGACGTGGTGTTCTTCGGCGAAGCCGTGCCCCCGCGGCGGGTCGAGCACTGCCGCGATCTGGTCCGTGAAGCACCCTCGCTACTGGTCCTCGGTTCCTCACTGACGGTGATGTCCGGACTCCGGTTCGTCCGCCAGGCGGCTCAGGCCGGTAAGCCGGTGCTGATCGTGAACCGGGATGTGACCCGGGGCGACCGGCACGCCGTTTCCCGTATCGCACTCCCGCTGGGGACGGCCCTGGCCACCGTGGCCGGCCTGCTGGGCGTGCCTGTCGACGACGAGGCAGCAGGGCGGTAGCGGTGGTGGCGTCACCGGCATACACGCTGTCGGGGGCGGAAGCCGCGCGCTCGTCGCCCGACCGGTGATTCGAAGGTCACTGCAGCGACGGGCGCCGGTGCGTGGCCCAGTATTCGGTCGCGGTGATGCCCAGCAGCACGACGTCGTGATATCCCCCGGCGAAGTATTCATGCTGGCGAAGCCGTCCTTCACCGACGAACCCCAGCTTGCGGTGGAGGGCCAGGGATGCCTCGTTGAAGGCGTAGACCTCTACTTCACACTTGTTGAAGCGCCGCTCCGCGAACATGTAGGTGAGGATCAGCTCGGTGGCCTCGGTCGCATAGCCTCTCCCCCGATGATCGCGGGATATCTCGATGCCCGTCTTGAACCGCCCGGCACGGCTGTCGGTTTCTCCGACTGTCACGGACCCTGCGAACGCGCGGTCAGCCAGCGTCTCGATGACCAGCCGAAACGCTTCACCGCCCGGTGGCCGCCCGGCGCGTTCAGCAGTCCAGGACCGGAAACTCTCATCGGAGCGTGGAGGCAAGACCTGGTCGGCATTGCGTGCGTCGATGGTGTTCCGGGCCAGGTCCTGAAAACCCTTCCAGTCCTCCGGCTCGACGCCACGGAGGCACACCTTGCCGCCGGTCCACATGTCACTCACGGCGCCCACCATTTCGGTCAGTTGCAGGCGCTGGCGGCCGTGCACTTCGACTTCGCGTAGCAATGACGGAACACGCCTGCGTGCTCGGTGAGCCCTTCCCGACGCAGGGGACGGTGTGACTGTCGGGGTCGGCCCGCGGACAGGATGCCGCCTTTCCTGTTCGACGGCAAGAACAATTAGCGGAGAGGGTGACGTCACCGCGGCCGGTGAGACCCCGCTGCCGGAGACGCGAGGACGATGCGGGCCGCAGCCGCAGCGGCCGGGTCTCCCGGATCGCCAGGTCCTCGCGTGCGGTGAGGGACAGCCGCGAAGGCGGCACCCGCCCCGCTCCTGCACAGGTGAGAGCTCGCTTACTTTACTGTGCCGAAACCTCTGGAATACCTCAGATTTGTTTTCGTCAGGTACGGCGCACTGCCAGAATCACAGGGTTCCTGATCATGCGCCTTCGAGCCATCGCCGGGCGCCTCCCCCCCGGGCCCGGCCGGGACCGACCATTTTCCCCTCACAAAGGCGAACCCCCTCCATGAGTGACGGCAGCATCAAAGCAGCCGATCAGCTCGGCGCTGACACACCGGCGACGAGTTCCCCCCACGTGGACGCCGGCGACGCCGGTTACAGCAAGGACCTCAAGTCCCGCCACATCAACATGATCGCCATCGGCGGGGCGATCGGCACCGGACTCTTCCTGGGTGCGGGCGGGCGTCTCGCCGACGCCGGACCCTCGCTCGCCATTGCGTACGCCGTCTGCGGTGTCTTCGCGTTCTTCGTCGTGCGCGCGCTGGGTGAGCTGATCCTCTACCGCCCGTCGTCCGGCGCCTTCGTCTCCTACGCCCGTGAGTTCATGGGCGAGAAGGGCGCCTTCGCGGCCGGCTGGCTGTACTTCCTCAACTGGTCGACCACCGCGATCGCGGACATCACCGCTGCGGCGACGTACGCCCACTTCTGGGGCATGTTCAGCGACATCCCGCAGTGGCTCCTCGCACTGATCGCCCTGGCCGTGGTGCTCACGGCCAACCTCATCTCGGTGAAGTACTTCGGCGAGATGGAGTTCTGGTTCGCGATCATCAAGGTGGCGGCTCTTGTCGCCTTCATGCTGATCGGCATCTTCCTCGTTGTCACCCAGCATCCGGTGGACGGCCACACCCCGGGTCTGTCCACCGTCTCGGACACCGGTGTCTTCCCTGTCGGCACTCTTCCGATGCTGCTCGTGATCCAGGGAGTCGTCTTCGCCTACGCGTCCGTCGAGCTGTGCGGCGTCGCCGCGGGCGAGACCGAGAACCCCGAGAAGATCATGCCCCGTGCGATCAACTCCATCATGTGGCGGGTCGGACTGTTCTACGTAGGCTCCGTGGTGCTGCTCGCGCTGCTTCTGCCCTACACCGCCTACTCCGGGGGCCAGAGCCCGTTCGTCACCGTCATGGACAAGCTCGGCGTACCGGGTGCGGCCGGTGTGATGAACCTGGTCGTACTGACCGCCGCCCTGTCCAGCCTGAACTCCGGCCTCTACTCCACCGGCCGCATCCTGCGCTCCATGGCGCTTTCAGGTTCCGCACCCCGCTTCACCGGCCTGATGAACAAGGGGCAGGTTCCTTACGGCGGCATTCTGCTGACCGCGGGCTTCGGGGTGCTGGGCGTCGGGCTGAACTACGTGGTGCCCGGCCAGGCTTTCGAGATCGTGCTGAACTTCGCGTCGATCGGGATTCTCGGTACCTGGGGCATGATCATGCTCTGTTCCCTGGTGTTCTGGCACCGCTCGCAGGACGGCCGGGTCACAAGGCCCGCCTACCGCCTGCCCTGGGCCCCCTACACCCAGATCGTCACGCTGCTGTTCCTCCTCGGCGTGGCCTTCCTGATGTGGTGGGGCGGCGGCGTCGGCCGGACGACCGTGATGCTCCTGCCGCTGATCGCGGCGGCGCTGGTCGGCGGCTGGTTCCTCGTCCGCGGCCGCGTGGACGAGATGGCGCGGGCCAGGCAGGACGTCTGAACCCTTCTCGCACCAGTCCGGAGAAACTCCCGGGCCCGGTTGCACGGTGTGTGGCCCCTGCCCGCGGGTGGGGGCCACACGCGTTCAACGGCTGCCGCCGCCGGCGGAAGGAGGCACAGAGGAATCGGACGGCTTCTGAACGCCGGCAAGCTGGTGAGCTCCCGGTTTGCGCCGCCGACGTAACGTCAGGTCTCAAGATCAGCCACACCGCCGTGCTGCCCGGCCGACCGCTGCAACGCAGCCCCGCGAACATGCGCTGAACGACCTCATCGACATCGTTCCTGATGGCTCTGTCGGAGGTGTCGCGTAGGTTCCTGTTGTGCCCGAGCGCTTGAGTGAGAATCACAGACGTCTGCTGGACGACTTGCCGCCGGGCCGGCTGGTGGGACCGTGTCGTGATCCGCATCCAGTGGTGTGGATGAGCGACGGACCGGTCACGGACGCGGCCGACTGGTGGAAGCTGCTGTATGCCCGTCGTCGCGAGACCGGCCTGTACCCGCTGTTGCTCGAGTACCCCGACGACTCATTCGACCCTGAGAACGGTGGCTACGGAGCTGACGCCGACGCTGCCTCGTACTTCCGGAGCGCGTGGACGGACGATTCCTGGCCGCCTTTCACGGAGTGGCCCGGTCTCTCCTTGCCTGCCGGGGTGGTGACTGACGTCGACGTGTGCGCGAGTGAAGTGGCCACGGCTGTCGTCCGCGACGGCCGAGCACCGTGTCTCGCACTTGTCCAGGTCATGCGGGGTGCCGATACGCCCGCCGCCCTGAACTGGCACGGGATGATGAATCGCATGACTGCGCAGGAACTGTCGGCCGTGCTGCGCACCTGGGAGGACCGGTTTGGTCTTCGTGTCGTGGGTCTCGGGCACGGAAGCCTGTATGTATCGGTCGCCGCTCAGCCGACGGACCTTGCCCAGGCCCGCGTCCTTGCCGCGGAGCACTACCTCGCCTGCCCGGACATCTTCTACGACGACCCCGACCTGGACTGGTCCACGTACCAGGAGGACCTCATGAAGCGTCGCGAATGGCGGTTCTGGTGGGACTGAGGAAGATCTTTCGTTTGGATCAGGCTGGATCACGGAGCGGGGTCCGGTCCCGTCCTTCGCGACGCTGGGGAAAGGAGACGGTTGGGGTCTCCCTGCTCGAACGAAGCCGAGAGCTTGGGGAAGGATCCACGCGGCGGGGTGTGGTGCCAGGGCACGCGAGCCCAGCCTGATCCGAACGAGAGGCCCTAGCGGTCGAC
>NZ_JBHWZS010000079.1:0-31377 GCF_042728155.1 Streptomyces sp. NPDC060209 | reverse complement strand
GGTGGCCCCCAGTTTCCGGTCGCAGTGGGCACACGGTGCACGTCTCCGCCTCTGACTGCGCGGCAAGGGCGGCGCGCTGATGGCAGAGGCGGTTCGTTCCGAAGGTCGCAGCAGTGCCTTCTTCCCCCCACAGGGCCGTCGCGTCGATAGCCTTGCGCAACTTGATGAGGGGGAGGGTGCATGGCCGGGTTGAGCAGGCTCGACGGCAAGCGGGCTCTGGTGATCGGTGGTGGCGGGGCAGGGATAGGCCGGAGCATCGTCCGTGCCTGTGCGGCCGCCGGGGCGGCAGTGGTGGTGGTCGACGTGGATGCCGCACGGGCGGCCGAGGCGGCAGACGAGTTGCGGGCGGCCGGACACGTCGCCCATGCGCTGAGCGGTGACGTCCGCTCCCTCGCGCAGCTCGAAGCGGTGATCTCCGGCGCGGCCGAGCGGCTCGGCGGGCTGGACATCCTGGTCACGGTGGTCGGTGGGCAAGTAGCGTTCGTACCCGCGGTCAAGCTGCATGAGATGGCCGACGAGGACTGGGACACCGTCTACGAAGTGAACCTGCGCTACGTGGCTCGCGCGGTGCGGCACGTGCTGCGGCTGTTCCTGAAACAGGCCACCGGCGGGAACATCGTCAGCGTCGGCTCGGTCACCGGATTCATGGCCGCGCCGAAGCAGGCCGGTTACGGCGCCGCCAAGGCCGGCCTGTACAGCCTGGCGCGGACCGTTGCGGCCGAGTACGCGGCCGACGGCATCCGGATGAACGTCGTCGCAGGTGGGGCGATCAGCACCGCCGTCAACGCCGGCCCCTCCGACGAATGGGTCCCTGAGATCCCAGCAGGCCGCTACGGCACGTCGGAGGAGATGGCTGCTGCGGCCGTCTACCTGGCATCGGACGAGGCGCGCTACATCACCGGTCAGCAGATCGTGCTGGACGGCGGCGTCTCGGTCCGCGGCCCATTTCCCGGCTAGCCGGACAGGAGCACGACTCAGGCCTTGGGTCTCCCCCTGATCACCGGCGTTCCTGACTGCCTCTCAGAGGTTGTGTCTCTGGTTTCGTTCACCGACGTCCGGTGTCGTTCGGCGGCCCTCCCGACCCAACCCGCCACAGGTCAGGACGCTCCCGAACCTCCCCGAGCCCCCGGACGAACACGAGGAAAGCGTGTGGGGCGCAACCCCTCACGCGTCCTCCGCCATTCGGTGCGGTGCGGATCGTGAGGGGTGCCCGGGCTGCGGTCTCACGCATCGGGGGGAGCACGGCGGGCTCCCGTGTCCTGGTGCGTCACCGCGTCGGAGAGCTGCCCGCACAGGCGCTGGATCTCTTCGTGGGTGCGGTTCCGTTCGGAGACGACCGCTGTGAGGAGGAGCGCGGTGAGAGAGACGGTGCCGTTGAACGCCTGGAGGGTGACCATGTTCGTGAGGAGGTCGTGATCGGCGAAGGGGCCGGTCATCCGGCCGGAGGCGAGGATTGCGAGCGTGGAGATGGCCAGGGCGCACGGTGCGGCACCCGCACGTTCGAAGCGGAACGAGGCCCACATCAGGAAAGGGAAGACGAGGAAGAGCAGTGACGAGCTGCCGGCGATGGTCGCCAGGAAGGTCACGGTCAGGGTGCACGCCGCCAGTGCTGCCGCCTCGGCCCAGGTCAGAAGGCCGACGGCGTGTGGCCACCGGGCCCGTCGGGCCACGAGCAGGAAGGGGGTGACGACCAGCACGCCCATGGCGTCGCCCGTCCACCACACCGACCATGTCGGCCAGAAGCCGCCGGCAGGCAGTGCCCCCGACAGGGCGAGCGTGCTGCTGCCGATGGTCGCGCTGATCAGCATGGGACCCAGGGCGCCGAGGAAGACCAGGGCCAGTGCGTCCTGCAAGCGGTCGAGGTCGTCACGGAAACCGGCTCGGCTCAGCAGAAGGTAGGAGAAGACCGGGGCGACGGTGTTGCCGACGACGATCGCCAGTACGGACAGGGCCGTGGGGCCGATGGAGATGTTGACCGCGAGGGCGCCGACGGCGATGCCGGGCCAGACCCGCGCTCCGAACAGGAGCAGGGCGGCGACCGCGATACCGGTCGGAGGCCACAGTGGCGTGACCTGCCCGCGGACCAGTTGCTGGAGCAGCCCCAGGCGGGCGGTCGCGTAGTAGAGCGCGGCGACCGCCAGAATCGTCAGGGCAGTGGCTCTGTGCCGCCTGAGTTGTGAGCTGTCCACCACATCAGCATCAGACACCACACAGAGTGGTCCGGGCCGGACGGACGCGCCGACACCACGGCACTGCCGACGGGCGGTACGCCTTTGCTACCGGGTGTCCGGCGGACCGTCGTGGCGGACGACGAGAACGGCGGCGTCGTCGTTGTGTCCGGTGCGGTCCGCGACCCGGATCACCCGCGACGCCAGGACGTCGGGGCCGACACCACGTCCGGCGCCCACCAGCCTGGCCACCTCCGCCAGGCCCTCCTCGATCGGGTACGCCGGCCCTTCCACCACGCCGTCGGTCACCAGGACGAGGTAACCGGGCTGTGTCAGGCGTCGATGGACCACCGGGTAGCTCTGGCCGGGCAGGATCCCGAGAGGAACCCCGCCGTCGTCCACGGACACACCCGAATCGCCCGTGTCGGTGCCCCACACCATCGGGACGTGGCCGGCCCGGGCGATGCCCAGATCACCGCTCCCCGGTACGAAACTCAGCAGGCAACAGGTGGTGAAGAGGTCGCAGCCGAGCGAGATCAGCAAGTCATTGGCGCAGGTCAACACCTCCCCTGGATCACCCGTGACACTGGCGAGGGCCCGCAGACTGGCACGGGCTTCTCCCATGAAGGCAGCGGCCTCCACTCCGTGGCCCTGCACATCGCCGATGGCCATCCCCGCCACCCCGTCTCTCATCGGGAAGGCGTCGTAGAAGTCACCGCCGACAGCCAGACCGTCTTGCGAAGGCGCGTACCGGGCTGCCAGTCGGATGCCCGGAAAATCGGGCAGGTCCGAAGGGAGCATGTGCCGCTGCAGCGCCATGCCCAGCTCCGCCCGGGCCTGCTGGAGCCTGATGTTCTCCAGTGCCTGATCGACAAGACGCCCAAGGGCAACGAGGAGTTCCTGGGTGCTGTCCGGCGCTTTGCGGTGTCGGTACATGGCATTTCCGAATAATCCGATTCGCCCCTGGTCAAACCCTAGCCCGGTCGCCGCCATCCGGCGCGGACGGCCGGGACCGGGGCATCGACGCCGACCGGACCGGTGACCGCCCCTGGCAGCGCATCCGTACTGTCACGCGCTCCGGGTCACGTGGTGGGGCGCCATTCCGCGTCGCGGCCGAGGTAGTTGAGCAGTGCGACAGCGTCGCCGGCGCCCGGTGCCGCATCGATGGCGGGGGCGTAGGCGAAACCGCGCAGCGGCTCGACCAGTTCCTGGGCCACCGGCGCCAGTCGGCGGGCCAGTTCATCGGTGAGCGGGGAGGGGCGGCCCGTCGCGACGGCGATGTCCCAGGCGTGGATCGCCGCGTCCAGTGCTGCTGCGCCGGCCGCCGTGGCCGCGGTGACCTCGAAGGGCGGCAGCGGGACCGGCACCGTCTCCCTGGACGGGTCGAGCGTGGCGAACGCGTCCGTCGAGGCCTTCAAAGCGGTGTCGAGGAGCTCGGCCGGGTCGCCGTTCCAGGTGGGAGAGGGAGCGAACGGGTCCTGGTCAGGGCCAGGACGGCCGGTCAGGGCCGAGGCGTAGGCGAGCTGGTCGCCGGCCGAGTGCTGGACGACCTGGATGACGTTCCACTCCGCGGCCGGAGTGGGCAGCTGCCGGCCGTCAGCGGGAATTGCGGCGACCTCTGTGCGCAGGAGGTCGTGCGACGTCACCAGTAGCGACCACGTATGGATGCCTGTCATGCGCGGATCGTAACGACCGATCACCGGAATATCCGCTTCGATTCGTCACGGTCCACGAAGCCTCCGGATACGCCGGCCGGCCGCTGAAGGCACGGCGCGGGAGCCCGGGGCTCCGGGCTCCCGCCCGGCTGAGGACGTCGGCCGCCCCGCGAACCGGGTACTCCGGCGACCGACGCCTTCGGTCACAGCCGCGGGTGCGGTGGGCTCAGCGCACTTCCTGGACGCGGATCAGGTTGCCGGCGGGGTCGCGGAAGGCGCAGTCGCGAACGCCGTACGGCTGTTCGGTCGGTTCCTGTACGACCTCGGCGTCGCCGGCCTGGAGCTTCTCGAAGGTGCCGTCGAGGTCCTTGGTCGCCAGGAGGATCCAGCCGTAGGTGCCCTTTGCCATCATCTCGACGACGGTGCGGCGCTCGTCCTCGGTGATGCCCGGGTCGACCGCCGGCGGTGCCAGCAGGATGGAGGTGCCGGGCTGGTCGGCGGGGCCGACCGTGATCCAGCGCATCGTGCCGGATCCGACGTCCTTGCGGACCTCGAAACCGAGGGTGTCGCGATAGAAGGCCAGTGCGGCGTCCGGGTCGTCGTGCGGGAGGACGCTCGTGTGAATGGTGATGTCCATGGTCGTCACGCTAGCGGCGGATCGACGGCGCGGGCTTCTCGATTCCTGACCGGTCTGGTCACCTGTTTCGCCACGCACGCCGGCAGTCCCGCCGTTCCGCTCGCCGCCTGGCGCCGGTAGGCGCTGGGCGGCATGCCGACCAGCTCCGTGAAGCGAGTGCTGAAGGTGCCCAGCGAAGAGCAGCCGACCTCGAAACAGACGTCGGTGACGCTGAGATCTCCACGCCGCAGCAGCGCCATCGCCCGCTCGATCCGCCGCGTCATCAGATAGCCGTACGGCGACTCGCCGTAAGCGAGCCGGAACTGGCGGCTGAGGTGTCCGGCCGACATGTTGACGCCCCTGGCGAGCGCCTCCACGTCCAGCGGCTGCGCGTACTCCCGGTCCATCCGGTCGCGGACGCGGCGCAGCCGCGCCAGGTCGCGCAGATGCTGGGCCTCGGCGGGTCTGCTCGTCACGTGGGCGATCGTGCCACGCAGCCCCGGCGATGCCCAGCGCGTTCAGCTCGACAGGGGTACGCGCCGGGACGGTCGGGCGCCCCTCAGTGCGATGCCTTCTCCCACTCGAAGCCGTCCGGGTCGGTGAAGGGGCCGCTGTCGCTGTCGAGCGCGATCCGGTGCGATCCGGTGCCGTCGGGCGGGACCCCGGCGTCCTTCGCCAGGGCGCGGCGGCCGTAGAGCGCAAGGGTGACGGGACTCGACGGCGTGTCGAACTCGACGTACTTCCGGCCGAAGCTCTTCCCTACTTTGAGGCCGTGGTCGACGTAGAACCGCTTGCTCGCGAGCACGTCCTCGGCGCCCAGGAGGAGCACGAGGCGGTCGATCTGCCGGGTCGCCGGGCCCTTGTCCTTCTTCGCCGAGGTGGCGATCTTCCAGAGCGCACCGTCGGGAGCCCGTACGACGCCGCCGTAGCCCCAGAGTGATTTCGTGGCCGGCTTCACCGTGGAGGCACCGGCTTCGAGCGCGGAGTCGATGAGGCCGTCGACCGTGGACGGCTGGGAGACCGTGAGCGACAGCGTGAAGCCGCGGAAGCCGGTCGTCGGCTGCTCCGAGGCCCGCACGCGGAGCTCGGGGCCCAGACCGAAGGCGGTGGCGTAGAAGTGTTCGGCGGCGGTGGGGTCGGCCACCTCGAGGGTGACGGATGCGATGGAAGCCATGTGACGAAGCTATGGCGGCTCCGCGCTGCGCGCTTCTCGATTCCTGACCGGTCCGGCCGTCCGGCGGCACGCCTGGACCCCGGCCCTCGGGGCGGGGCCCCAGTCGTTGCCGTCAGGCGGCGGAGGAGACGTCGAAGTAGTGGCCCTTCTCGAGGTCCTCGAGAAGACCGGGGCGGGTCGGCTGCCAGCCCAGCAGTTCGCCGGTGAGGGTGTGCGACGCCGGGGCGTCGAGACCGATGACGCCGCCCAGCCAGGAAAAGTGCTCCGCCGCGTCCGCCGGGGCCACGGAGGTCACCGGCACGTCGAGGTGGCGGCCGATCACCTCGGCGATGTCGCGGATCGCGACGCCCTCATCCGCGACGCCGTGCAGCACCGATCCGGCAGGGGCCTTCTCGAAGGCCAGCCGGAACAGCCTGGCGGCGTCGAGGCGGTGGACCGCCGGCCAGCGGTTGGCGCCGTCGCCGATGTAGCCGGAGGCCCCATGGGCGCGGGCCATGGCGACCAGGCCCGCCATGAAGCCGTTGTCTCCCTCGCCGTGGCAGGTGGGGGAGAGCCGCACCACGGAGGAGCGGACGCCGTGCGAGGCGAGTCCGAGTACCGCCTGGGAGGTGGCCGCCCGTACCGAGAACGGTGAGCCGTCGATCGTCGGCACATCCCGCTCGGTGGCCACATGCCCGGTGGCGAGGCCGACGACGCCCGAGGCGATGACCAGGGGGCGGCCGGTGCCCGCCAGCACCTCGCCGAAGGCGTCGACCGCACTGCGGTCGGCCTCGGCGGCGCCCCGGAAGTCGCCCGTGAAGGCGATGTCGTGCTTGAAGGCCAGGTGGATCACCCCGTCCGACACTGCGGCCGCCTCCCGCAGGGCGTCGAGATCGTCGACGGTGCCGCGGACCACCTCGGCCCCGGCGGCGGTGAGTGCGGCGGCGGAGGTCTCGGATCGGGCGAGCCCGGCGACCTGGTGGCCCGCGCCGATGAGCTCGGGCACGACGGCGGAACCGATCCAGCCGGACGCACCGGTCACGAAGATACGCATGGGAAACTCCGGAACTATCGATGTCAGTGACTGACATTGACCGTAGCATCTGATGTCAGTCCCTGCCATCGCGTAGGATCTGCGCATGGGCAGATGGGAGCCGAACGCGCGCGGGCGCCTGGCGGAGGCGGCGTTGGAGCTCTACAGCGAGCGCGGATTCGAGCAGACCACCGTGGCGGAGATCGCCAAGCGGGCCGGGCTCACGGAGCGGACCTACTTCCGGCACTACGCGGACAAGCGCGAGGTCCTCTTCGGGGGCTCCGAGCTGCAGGACCTGCTGGTCGGGGCGACCGCCGGTGCTCCGGCGTCCATGGCGCCGATCGACGTCGTGGCGGTGGGCCTCGACGCGGCCTCCGAGATGTTCGAGGACCGGCGCGCGTACGCGCGGAAGCGGCAGGCCGTGATCGTGGCGAACGCGGAGCTCCAGGAGCGCGAGCTGATCAAGCTCGCCTCGTTGTCAGCCGCGCTCGCCGGCACCCTGCGCCGGCGCGGCGTGCCGGAGCCGGCCGCGAGCCTGACCGCCGAAGCGGGCATCGCCGTCTTCAAGGTCGGCTTCGAGCGCTGGATCGCGGTGTCCGAGGAACGCGGGATGTCGCTGGTGATGCGGGAACTGCTGGACGAGCTCAAGGCCGTCACCGCGGGCGGACACGGCTCGTAGGAGCTCACGCGGACGGGTACGGCTTCGCAGGATCGTGACCCCCGGGGCCGATTCTCGTCAGCTGCCGAAGGAGAGTCCCCTGGTCACGCGGCCGGCCGACGACAGCAGGCTTTCGCGGACCTGACTGGTCCGGTACATCCTGTCCGCGCGGAACGAGACGCCGAGCGAGCCGAGCGTGGTGCCGTTGTACACGGGCACCGCGATGCACACCGTGCCGAGGTCGTACTCCTCCCGGTCCATGACCACCGGTGCCGGAAGCGACGATTCGAGTTGCTGGATCAGCTCCTCCCTGTGCGTGATCGTGCGGGGAGTGAGATCGGCGAGCGTGTGCCGCGAGAGATAGTCGGAGCGCCCGTCGTCGTCCAGCTCACGCAGGACGCACTTGCCGAGTGCCGTGGCGTGCCCGGCGTCCTTGAATCCCACCCAGAGGTCGACCTTCGGCGTCAGCGGGCTGTCGACGATCTCGGCGATCCTGATCTCCCCCTCCTCGTAGAAGGTGAGGTAGGCGGCTGCCGACAGGTCGTCCCGCAGCGAGGCGAGAGCGGGGCGGACCCGGCTGATCAGGTCCTCGGCGGAGTGGCCGCTGTTCAGCTTGTCGCCCAGGACGAAGCCGCCGTCCTCGAGCCTGCGGAGATAGCCGTCCTGAGTGAGGGACCGCAGCAGTTGCAGGGCCGCGTCGAAACGCAGCCCCGTCTGCCGCGCCAGCTGCTCCGCGGGCGCGCCGCCCTCGTGCGCCGCCACGGCTTCCATCAAGCGGAACGCATGCTGGACGGACGGGATGGGCGCATGGCCCGCTCGGTCACCCATCCCACCAGCTTGGACCCGCTGCCTGGAGGCAGCAAGGCAGGACCTCGGCGCACCGGCCGGGGAGGGCCCCGGCCGGTGTTCCGCTCAGTCCTCGCCCTCCAGGTCGCCCTCGGTCTCCAGGAACACCTGGCGCAGCGCTTCGAGCACCGCGGGGTCGGGCTTCGCCCACATGCCCCGGGACTCCGCCTCCAGAAGGCGCTCCGCGATGCCGTGGAGGGCCCAGGGATTGGCCTGCTGGAGGAACTCGCGGTTCGTGGGGTCAAGGACGTACGTCTCGGTGAGCTTGTCGTACATCCAGTCCGCGACCACGCCCGTCGTCGCGTCGTACCCGAAGAGGTAGTCGACCGTCGCGGCCAGCTCGAAGGCGCCCTTGTAGCCGTGGCGGCGCATCGCCTCGATCCACTTCGGGTTGACCACCCGGGCGCGGAAGACCCGGGAGGTCTCCTCGACCAGCGTGCGCGTACGGACCGTCTCGGGGCGGGTCGAGTCCCCGATGTACGCCTCGGGGGCGGTGCCCTTCAGCGCGCGCACGGTCGCGACCATGCCGCCGTGGTACTGGAAGTAGTCGTCCGAGTCCGCGATGTCGTGCTCACGGGTGTCGGTGTTCTTCGCCGCCACCGCGATCCTCTTGTACGCGGTCTCCATCTCGTCCCGGGCCGGGCGTCCGTCCAGCTCACGGCCGTAGGCGTAGCCGCCCCACACCGTGTAGACCTCGGCGAGGTCGGCGTCCGTGCGCCAGTCGCGGGAGTCGATGAGCTGGAGCAGACCGGCACCGTAGGTCCCCGGCCGGGAGCCGAAGATCCGGGTGGTGGCGCGCCGCTCGTCGCCGTGTTCGGCCAGGTCGGCCTGGGCGTGGGCACGTACGAAGTTCTGCTCGGCCGGCTCGTCCAGGGAGGCCGCCAGGCGCACGGCGTCGTCGAGGAGGCCGATGGTGTGCGGGAAGGCGTCCCGGAAGAACCCGGAGATGCGCAGCGTGACGTCGATACGGGGGCGTCCCAGCTCCTCGTACGGGATCGCCTCCAGGCCTGTGACCCGTCGCGAGGCGTCGTCCCAGACGGGGCGGACGCCGAGCAGCGCGAACGCCTCGGCGATGTCGTCGCCCGCGGTGCGCATCGCGCTGGTGCCCCACAGGGACAGACCGACGGAGGTGGGCCAGTCGCCGTTGTCCGCGCGGTAGCGCTCCAGGAGCGAGTCGGCGAGGGCCTGGCCGGTCTCCCAGGCGAGGCGGGAGGGGACCGCCTTCGGGTCGACGGAGTAGAAGTTGCGGCCGGTCGGCAGGACGTTGACCAGACCGCGGAGCGGGGATCCGGACGGACCGGCGGGGACGAAGCCGCCGTTCAGCGCGTGGACCGCGTGGTCGAGCTCGTCGGTCGTCGCGGCGAGGCGGGGCACGACCTCGCGGGCGGCGAAGTCGAGGATGTCGGCGACGGCCTGCGGGTGCCCCGCGGCCACACGGGCGACGGCCGCCGGGTCCCAGTCCGCGTCGTCCATGGCCTGCACGAGGGCGCGGGCCCGTTCCTCGGTCTCGTCGGCCGCGGTGCGGGTGGCCGCCGACTCGTCGAGGCCGAGCGCCTCACGCAGGCCGGGCAGCGAGGCCGTGCCGCCCCAGATCTGGCGGGCGCGCAGGACGGCGAGGACCAGGTTGACGCGGTCCTTGCCGGCCGGGGCGGCACCCAGGACGTGCAGGCCGTCGCGGATCTGGACGTCCTTGATCTCACAGAGCCAGCCGTCGAGATGCATGATGAATTCGTCGAAGCCCTCGTCCTCGGGCCGGTCCTCGAGGCCCAGGTCGTGGTCGAGCTTCGCGGCCTGGATGAGGGTCCAGATCTGGGCGCGGACGGCCGGCAGCTTGGCCGGGTCCATCGCCGCGATCTGGGCGTGCTCGTCCAGGAGTTGTTCGAGGCGGGCGATGTCGCCGTAACTGTCGGCGCGCGCCATCGGCGGCACGAGGTGGTCCACGAGGGTGGCGTGCACCCGGCGCTTGGCCTGGGTGCCCTCGCCGGGGTCGTTGACCAGGAACGGGTAGACCAGCGGCAGATCGCCCAGCGCGGCGTCGGGGCCGCAGGCGGCCGAGAGACCGGCGTTCTTGCCGGGCAGCCACTCCAGATTGCCGTGCTTGCCGAGGTGGATCATCGCGTCGGCGCCGAAACCGTTGTCGTCGGCGGACGCGGCGATCCAGCGGTACGCGGCCAAGTAATGGTGCGAGGGCGGGAGATCGGGGTCGTGGTAGATCGCGATCGGGTTCTCGCCGAAGCCGCGCGGCGGCTGGATGAGGATCAGCAGATTGCCTCGGCGCAGGGCGGCGAGCACGATGTCGCCCTCGGGGTTGCGGGACCGGTCGAGGAACATCTCGCCGGGGGCCGGGCCCCAGTGCTGCTCGACGGCCTCACGGAGTTCGGCGGGCAGTGTGGCGAACCAGCGGCGGTAGTCGGCGGCGGGGATCCGGACCGGGTTGCGGGCCAGCTGCTCCTCGGTGAGCCACTCCTGGTCGTGGCCGCCCGCTTCGATGAGCGCGTAGATCAGCTCGTCGCCGTCCCCGGAGACCAGGCCCGGAATCTCTTCCTCCGGGCCGAAGTCGTAGCCCTCCTCGCGGAGCCTGCGCAGCAGCGCGACGGCGCTGGCGGGAGTGTCGAGACCGACCGCGTTGCCGATGCGGGAGTGCTTGGTCGGGTAGGCGGACAGGACGAGCGCGATCCGCTTCTCGGCGGCCGGGATGTGGCGGAGCCGGGCGTGCCGTACGGCGATTCCGGCGACCCGGGCGGCGCGCTCGGTGTCGGCGACGTACGCGGGCAGACCGTCCTCGTCGATCTCCTTGAAGGAGAACGGGACCGTGATCAGACGCCCGTCGAACTCCGGCACCGCGATCTGGGTGGCCGCGTCCAGCGGGGAGACGCCCTCGTCGTTCTCCTCCCAGGCGGCGCGCGGGCTGGTGAGGCAGAGTGCCTGGAGGACCGGGACGTCGAGGCCGGTGAGGGCACCCGCGTCCCAGGACTCGTCGTCGCCGCCGGCCGACGCGGTCGCGGGCTTGGTGCCCCCCGCGGCGAGGACCGTCGTGACGATGGCGTCCGCGGCGCGGAGTTCGTCGATGAGCTCCGGTTCGGGCGTACGGAGAGAGGCGACGTACAGGGGGAGGGGGCGGGCGCCCGCGTCCTCCACGGCCGTGCAGAGCGCCTCGATGAACGCGGTGTTCCCGCTCATGTGGTGGGCGCGGTAGTAGAGCACCGCGACGGTCGGGCCGGTGACGTCCCGGGCGGTCCGCTCCAGCGGGCCCCACGCGGGGGCCGGGGCGGGCGGCTCGAAGCCGTGGCCGGTGAGCAGCACGGTGTCGGAGAGGAAGCGGGCCAGCTGTTCCAGGTTGGCGGGGCCTCCGTGCGCGAGGTAGGCGTGCGCCTCGGCGGCGATGCCGATGGGGACGGTGGACGCGGCCATCAGCTGGGCGTCGGGGGCCTGTTCACCGGTGAGGACGACGACCGGGCGGCCGGTGGCCAGCACCTGGTCCAGCCCTTCCTGCCAGGCGCGGACACCGCCGAGGAGGCGTACGACGACGAGGTCGGTGCCGTCCAGGAGCTGGGGCAGGTCCTCGCCGGAGAGCCGGGACGGGTTCGCGTAGCGGAAGCCGACCGGGCCGCCGGAGGCACGGGCGCTGAGCAGGTCGGTGTCGGACGTCGACAGGAGCAGGATCATGCGGCGTCAGTCCTTTCCCGGGGTGTCCACGCCCCGGGCAGTGTCGGATTGGGGTCTCCCCTGCTCAGCCGGAGCCGAGAGCTTGGGGACAGGAGTTCCTGACTCGCACGGCCGGTGGGCCGGGCTCACAGTGGCGGGACCGCGCCGGAATCTCACCGGGCTTCCTCCCATGTCGCCGTCTGGCGATGGCGGGCCCAACGGACCGCCGCTAGGCATAGTAGGCGGGGGGAGGGGGGTGCTGACCAGACGGCCCCCGCCCTGACCGGGGCGGCAGCGGGTGTCCCGTAGGTCACAGTGACCGTAGGAGTGCGCCACGGTCACGGTCGGTATGCTCGCCGCCATGTCCGCCTCCCCCCTTCCGTCCCGGTCTCCGGGCGATGCGTGTGCCCGGAGCAGCGGTGACGCCTGCCCCGGCGCATTGCGTCTGCACCGGGCGGACGACGGTGCGCTGGCGCGGATCCGCATACCCGGCGGGGTGCTGACGCCCCGCCAGGCAGAGGCGCTGGGGCAGGCCGCCGAGCGCCTCGGTGACAGTGAGCTGCATCTCACCTCGCGCGGAAACGTGCAGCTGCGCGGGCTCGCACCGGACTGCGGCGCGGAGCTGGCCGGGCTGCTGGACGAAGCCGGACTGCTGCCCTCGAGACGTCATGAACGGGTACGCAACGTGGTCGCGTCCCCTCTCTCGGGGCTCGACGGCCTCGGGACCACCGACGTCAGACCCTGGCTGACCGCACTGGACCGGCTTCTGTGCGGAAGTGACAGTGCGACGGCGCTCTCCGGGCGGTTCCTGTTCGCGCTCGACGACGGCCGCGGCGATGTGGACGCCCTCGGAGCCGATCTCACCCTCCTGGGCCACGGTGACGGCGGCGCCCTGCTGCGCATCGGGGACGGCGACGCCGTTCTCCGCGTCCCCGCCGCCGACGGCCCCCGCGCCGCGCTGATCGCCGCCGAAGCCTTCCTCGACTCCGCCCGGGACACCGGCGCCTGGCGGGTGAAGGACCTGCCGGACGGCACTGCTGCCGCGCTGCCCGCCGAAGTCGTCCGACGGCTGCGGCAGGCGGACATCGCCGTCACCCCGGCCCGCCGCCCCCGCCCTCCCGAAGCCCTTCCTCCTGTCCCCGGACCCGTCCCGGGCGGCCTCCATGGGGCCGCGCTGTCCGTCGGCGTACCGCTTGGACGGCTGGACCCGGCCCAGTGGCGGCTGCTGTCGAGTGCCGGGGAACTGCGCCTCACCCCCTGGCGCGGGGTCGTCGTCACCGGGATCGGATCCGACCGTGCGGGCAGCCTGCTGAGCGGACTCACCCGGGCCGGTCTGATCACCGGCCCCGACTCCCCCTGGGCCGGGGTGGGGGCCTGTATCGGGCAGCCCGGCTGCGCGAAGTCGCTGGCCGATGTGCGGGCCGAGGCGGGGGCCGCCGTCGGACCGGCCGGACGGCTCCCTGTGTACTGGTCCGGGTGCGAACGCCGCTGCGGCCATCCGCGCGGGGAGTGGATCGACGTGGTCGCCACCCCCGACGGACACCGGATCTCCCACGTGCGTGGGGACCTGACCACCGCGACGGCGACGGTACGGGACGACCCGGTGGACCTCGCCGCCGCCGTGGCAGCGGCCCGGGGCGCGCGCACCTGACCACCACGTACAACCCCCTGTTCGACCTGTTCGATGAAGAAAGCGACAGCACTGTGCATCAGTACGAGAAGGACGGACCGGCGATCTACCGCCAGTCCTTCGCCACCATCCGCGCGGAGGCGGATCTGGCAGGGCTGCCCGCCGACGTGAGCCAGGTCGCCGTCCGCATGATCCACGCCTGCGGCATGGTCGACCTCGTACGCGATCTCGCCTTCTCACCGAATGTGGTGGCCGACGCCCGCGCGGCCCTGCGCTCGGGCGCGCCGATCCTGTGCGATGTGGCCATGGTCGCGAGCGGTGTCACCCGCAAGCGGCTGCCCGCGGACAACGAAGTGATCTGCACCCTGTCCGACCCCGCCGTTCCCGACCTGGCCGCGAAGCTGGGCACCACCCGCAGCGCAGCCGCCCTGGAGCTGTGGAGGGACCGGATGGAGGGCGCGGTCGTCGCCGTCGGCAACGCGCCCACCGCGCTCTTCCGGCTGCTGGAGATGATCGAGGAGGGCGCCCCGCGCCCGGCCGCCGTCATCGGTGTGCCCGTCGGTTTCATCGGGGCCGCCGAGTCCAAGGAGGCCCTGGCAGCCCATCCGTCCGGGCTGGAACACCTCGTCGTGCGGGGCAGGCGTGGGGGCAGCGCCATCGCCGCCGCCGCCCTCAACGCGATCGCCAGCGAGGAGGAGTGAGCGTGTCCGAGCAGCAGCACACGGGAAGCGCGGGGCGGCTGTACGGGGTCGGGCTCGGTCCGGGAGACCCGGCTCTGATGACCGTTCGGGCCGTGCAGATCATCGGTGAGGCCGATGTCGTCGCGTACCACTCCGCCCGGCACGGCCGCTCCATCGCCCGCTCGATCGCGGCCCAGTACATCCGCGCCGACCACATCGAGGAGGCGCTGGTCTACCCCGTCACGACGGAGACCACGGACCACCCGGGCGGCTACCGGGGCGCGCTGGACGAGTTCTACGCCGAGGCCGCCGCTCGCCTCGCGGTACACCTGGACGCCGGGCGCACCGTCGCCGTGCTCGCCGAGGGCGACCCGCTCTTCTACGGCTCGTACCAGCACATGCACAAGCGGCTCGCGGACCGTTACGACACCGAGGTCATCCCCGGCGTCACCTCGGTCAGTGCCGCCGCCGCCCGTCTCGGCACCCCGCTCGTCGAGGCCGAGGAGGTGCTGACGATCCTTCCGGGCACCCTGCCGGAGGAGGAGTTGACCGCACGTCTGGCGGCCACGGACTCCGCGGTGGTGATGAAGCTGGGCCGTACGTTCCCGGCCGTGCGCCGCGCGTTCGAGGCGTCCGGGCGGCTGCCCGAGGCGCGGTACGTGGAACGGGCCACGATGGCCGGGGAGCGCACCGGAAACCTGGCGGACACGGACGCGGACTCCGTGCCGTACTTCGCGGTCGCCGTGCTGCCCAGCCGGATAGACGCGCCCCGCCCCTCACCCGCTGCGGGCCCGGGCAACGGCGAGGTCGTCGTCGTCGGCACCGGTCCTGCCGGACCGCTGTGGCTGACGCCCGAGACGCGCGGAGCGCTGGCCGCAGCCGACGACCTCGTCGGCTACACGACGTATCTGGACCGGGTCCCGGTCCGCCCGGGGCAGCAGCGCCACGGCTCCGACAACAAGGTCGAGTCGGAGCGCGCCGAATTCGCCCTGGACCTGGCACGCCGGGGGCACCGCGTGGCCGTCGTGTCCGGGGGCGACCCCGGGGTCTTCGCCATGGCGACGGCAGTGCTGGAAGTCGCCTCGCAGGAGGCGTACACGGACATAGCGGTGCGGGTGCTGCCCGGGGTGACCGCGGCCAATGCCGCCGCAGCCCGTGCGGGTGCTCCGCTGGGCCACGACTACGCCACCATCTCGCTCTCGGACCGGCTCAAGCCCTGGGAGGTCATCGCCGAGCGGCTGCGCGCGGCGGCCACGGCCGACCTGGTGATGGCGCTGTACAACCCCGGCTCGCGCAGCCGGACATGGCAGGTGGGCAAGGCCCGCGATCTGCTGCTGGAGCACCGCTCCCCGGACACGCCGGTGGTGCTCGGGCGGGACGTCGGCGGCCCGGCGGAGAGCGTGCGTACGGTGCGGCTCGCCGATCTCGACCCGGCCGAGGTAGACATGCGGACGATCCTGATCGTGGGCTCCTCGCAGACCCGTTGGGTGCGGCGGGGCGACGGCCGGCAGATCGTCTGGACGCCGCGCCGCTACCCGGAGGACTGACGCCGACGTGCCGCCCCGGGCCCCGAGGGGGGTCCGGACGGCGGCCCGGGCGGTATCGGGACCAGCTCGGCCTCCGGCGCATCAGCCGTCCGGGGGCCGGGTCCCACCAGGCCCCGCAGCCAGGCGACCGCCTCCTCCGGGGTCCCGGCCACCGGCACGCCCGGGGGGACCGGCGGCCGACCGACCACCACCACGGGGATCCCGGCCTCGCGTGCGGCCGTGAGCTTCGGGGCGGTCGCGTCACCGCCGCTGTCCTTCGTGACGAGGACGTCGACGCGATGCCGACGGATCAGCTCCCGCTCGCCCTCCAGGGAGAACGGGCCCCGGTCCAGAAGGATCTCCATCCGGGCCGGGTGCGGGGCGTCGGGGGCGTCCACCGAGCGCATCAGGAACCACAGCGTGTCCAGTGCGGCGAACGCCGCCAGACCCATTCGTCCTGTGGTGAGGAAGACGCGCGACCCCAGATCGGGCAGCAGCTCCGCCGCGCCGGCGAGGGAGTCGGTGATGTGCCACCGGTCGCCCTCGACGGGCACCCAGCCGGGCCGTCGGAGGGCCAACAGGGGAACATGGACAGCGACGGCTGCCGAGGCCGCGTTGAAACTGATCGTTCCGGCGAAGGGATGGGTGGCGTCGATGACCGCATCCACATGGTGCGCACGGAGCCACTCGGCCATGCCCTCGGCCCCGCCGAAGCCGCCGACGCGCACCTCGCCGGGCGGCAGCTTCGGCCGGGCGACGCGTCCCGCGAGTGAGCTGGTCACCCGGAACCCGTCCGCGGCCACCAGGGACTCCGCCAGCCGGCGGGCCTCCGTCGTGCCACCGAGGACGAGTATGTGCAAGGGCATCGGATCGGTCCATCCATGAGCAGTGAGGCGCAGGGCGGGCGCACCGCCCAACTCAAGCACACCGGCCTGCGGCCGGGATGGACGACCGGGGCCTGCGCGACGGCGGCGACCACGGCCGCGTACACGGCCCTTCTGACCGGCGAGTTCCCCGATCCGGTGACCATCACCCTGCCCAGGGGCCAGACCCCCGCCTTCGCACTGGCGGTGGAGGAGCTCGCCGAGGGGCGGGCCACGGCGGGCGTGGTCAAGGACGCGGGCGACGACCCGGACGTCACTCACGGCGCTCTGGTCCGGTCCACCGTACGGCTGCTGCCGGCGGGGTCCGGAGTGGTGTTCCGGGCAGGGCCCGGCGTCGGGACGGTGACGCTTCCCGGGCTACCGCTCGAGGTCGGGGAGCCCGCGATCAACCCCGTCCCCCGTCAGATGATGCGGGACCATGTGGCGCGGGTGGCGGCGGAGCACGGCGGCACGGGCGACGTCGAGATCACGGTCTCGGTGGACGACGGCGAGGAGATCGCACGTTTCACGTGGAACATTCGCCTGGGCATCCTGGGCGGAATCTCGATCCTTGGCACGACAGGCATCGTGGTGCCGTACTCCTGCTCGGCCTGGATCGACTCGATCCGCCGCGGGGTGGACGTGGCGCTAGCGGCCGGGCACCGGCATGTCGCGGGGTGCACGGGCTCGACCTCGGAGAAGACGGTGGTGGCCGAGTACGGGCTCCCGGAGATCGCCCTGCTGGACATGGGGGACTTCGCGGGTGCGGTGCTGAAGTACGTACGCCGGCATCCGGTGGAGCGACTGACCATCTGCGGCGGGTTCGCCAAGCTGTCCAAGCTGGCCGCCGGGCATCTGGACCTGCACTCCGGCCGCTCCCAGGTCGACAAGCCGTTCCTGGCGCGGCTGGCCCGCCAGGGCGGCGCGAGCGAGGCACTGGCGTCGGAGATCGAGGTCGCCAACACCGGCCTCGCGGCACTGCAGTTGTGCACGGCGGCAGGCGTGCCGCTGGGCGACCTGGTTGCGGTGGCGGCCCGGGACCAGGCGCTGTCCGTGCTGCGGGGAGCGCCAGTAGCGGTGGACGTGATCTGCATCGACCGGGCGGGGGCGGTCGTGGGGCGCAGCGAGACGCGATGAGCGAAGGCGGGACGGCATCGCGTCCCGCCCTTCCGTCAGCAGGTGTGGCGGTCCCGCGCCGGCGAGTACAGGTGGCTGTCGCGGAACTGCTCCGCGCCCAGGGTCCGGCCGACCATGATCACCGCTGTCCGGATCACCCCTGCCGACTTCACCTGCTCCGCGATGGAGTCCAGCGTGCCGCGCAGGATGATCTCGTCCGGGCGCGATGCCATGGCGACCACGGCGGCGGGGCAGTCGGCCCCGTAGTGCGGCAGCAGTTCGTCGACCACCCGGTCCACGTACCGCGCCGCGAGGTGCAGCACGATCAGCGCGCCGCTGCGGCCCAGCGTGGCCAGGTCCTCGCCCTCGGGCATCGCCGTGGCCCGCTGGGCGATCCGGGTGAGGATCACGGTCTGGCCGACCGTTGGCACCGTCAGCTCTCGCTTGAGCGCCGCCGCGGCCGCGGCGAACGCGGGCACTCCGGGCACCACTTCGTAGGGCACGTCCGCCTCGTCGAGCCGGCGCATCTGCTCGTTCACCGCGCTGAAGACCGACGGGTCGCCGGAGTGCAGCCGGGCGACGTCGTGTCCCTCCTCGTGGGCCCGCACCAGCTCGGCCGTGATCTGGTCGATGTCCAGCAGGGCCGTGTCCACGAGCCGGGCGTCCGGCGGGCATTCGGCGAGGAGTTCACGCGGCACCAGGCTGCCCGCGTACAGGCAGACCGGACTGGCGGCGAGGACACGGGCGCCGCGCACCGTGATCAGGTCGGCGGCGCCGGGGCCCGCGCCGATGAAGTACACGGTCATCTGTCGTCTCCTGGAGCGTGCGAGGTTTTCTGTACGGACCACTGGGTGACGGGCATGGCCTGACGCCAGCCGGTGAACCCGCCGACGGGCACGGCGTGGGCCACCGCGAGGCGGACCAGGTCACCACCGAGCCGGCGGTACCACTCGGCGAGCAGCGCCTCCGACTCCAGCGTGACCGTGTTGGCGACCAGCCGGCCGCCGGGGGGCAGCGCCTCCCAGCAGGCGTCGAGCAGCCCCGGCGCGGTCAGCCCGCCTCCGATGAACACGGCGTCGGGTACGGGCAGTCCGGCCAGGGCGTCCGGTGCGCGGCCGGTGACCACGCGCAGCCCGGGGACGCCGAGGCGGTCCGCGTTACGGGTGATGCGCCGCGCCCGTTCCGGATCGCGTTCCACGGTGACGGCGCGGCAGGACGGATGGGTCCGCATCCATTCCGCCGCGATCGAACCGGAGCCGCCGCCGATGTCCCAGAGGAGCTCTCCGGGGGCGGGCGCGAGCACGCCGAGCGTGGCCGCCCGGACATGGCGCTTGGTGAGCTGGCCGTCGTGCTCGTACGCCTCGTCGGGCAGCCCGGGTACGGCTCCGAGACGCAAGGCGTCCGGGGTGCTCCGGCAGTCCACCGCGATGACGTTGAGCGGGTCCCCGGGCGGGTGCTCCCAGGTGTCGGCGATGCCGTCCAGGCAGTCCTCGGCCGTGCCGCCGAGCTGTTCGAGCACCCGCATCCGGCTGGGTCCGAAGCCGCGGTCCCGCAGCAGGGCGGCCACGGCGGCGGGCGTGGCCGCGTCCGCGGAGAGAACCAGCAGACGGCGCCCGTCGTGCAGCGCGCCCGCCAGCCGGGCCGTGGGACGGCCGACGAGGGTGACGGTCCCGGTGTCCTCCACCGGCCAGCCGAGCCGGGCGCAGGCGTACGACACCGAGGACGGGTGCGGCAGCACACGGAGCGCCCCGGCGCCCAGCTCCTCGGTGAGGGCCCGGCCGATGCCGTAGAACATGGGGTCACCGCTGGCCAGCACGGCGGTCCTGCTCCCCGCGTGCGCGGCGAGCAGGGCACGCACGGCGGGCCGCAGCGGTGAGGGCCAGGACACGCGCAGGCCCGCGCATTCCGGCGGGAGCAGCCCCAACTGGCGCTCACCGCCGATCAGGACCTCGGCGTCCAGGAGCACCGCCCGGGCGCTCTCCGGCAGGCCTGACCAGCCGTCGGCTCCGATCCCCACGACGCTCACGGCAGGCGCGGGCGCCGGGACGGCGGACTGGGGAGATGCGGGGGACACAGCCGGTACCTCGGGGTTGGCGGGACGACGCAGCCGAACTCTACGGGGGCCCCCTCCGGACCTGCGCGGCGGAGTGATTTCGGAAAATTTCCCGCGTGGTGTCGAGAACCGGTCACGGGCTTCGACGTCCCCTGTGAGAGTTGCCCACAAGGGGCGGCGACCGAGAAGCCGAGGAGCGGCACCATGAAGTACCTCGTGATGGTTCAGGGCTCGCAGGCCGACTACGAGGCCATGGCCGGCAAGCCGTCGGCCGGGAGCCCGGCCTGGAACAAGGAGGACATGCAGGCGATGTTCGCCTTCATGGGAGGGCTCAACAACGACCTGGCCGAGTCCGGCGAGATGGTCGACGGCCAGGGCCTGACCGAACCCGCCAGGACCCGCTCGGTGCTGCCGGGCGCGGACGGCCGGCCTGTGATCACGGACGGCCCCTACGGGGAGACCAAGGAGCAGCTCGCCGGGTACTGGGTGCTCGACTGCGCGAGCCTGGAAAGAGTCACCGAGATCGCCGCGCGCATCCAGGAGTGTCCGCAGCCGGAGGGTGCGCCCGTCTACCCGGTGCTGATCCGTCCCATCGAGGAAGGCGGGGACCCGGGCGCTTCCGAGTAGGGCGCCCGCGCTCCGGGCTTGGAGCCGTGTGAACGACAGGCCGACCGGTATCGAGGACCTGCTGCGCCACCACGCGCCGCAGGTCCTCGGCGCGCTCGTACGCCGCTACGGCCACTTCGACACGGCGGAGGACGCGGTGCAGGAGGCGCTGCTCGCCGCTTCCCAGCAGTGGCCGGCCGCCGGACTGCCCGACAATCCGCGCGGATGGCTCATCCGGACCGCGTCCAGGCGGCTGACGGACCAGCTGCGCAGGGACACCGCACGGCAGCGGCGTGAGGAGAGGGCCGCCGCCCTCACGCCCCGTGACGCCTTCACGGCCCCGCCACCCGGGGAGAGCCGGGCTCCGTCCGCCGACGACACACTCACCCTGCTCTTCCTCTGCTGCCACCCCGAGCTGTCCCCCGCGGCCCAGATCGCGCTGACCCTGCGCGCCGTCGGCGGCCTGACGACGGCCGAGATCGCCCGGGCCCATCTGGTGCCCGAGGCGACGATGGCGCAGCGGATCAGCCGGGCCAAGCAGAAGGTGCGGGGTGTGCCGTTCCGGCAACCGGGCCCCGCCGACCGCGACAGCCGGCTCTCCGCGGTGCTCCAGGTGCTCTACCTGATCTTCAACGAGGGATACACAGCGACGTCCGGCAGCGATCTGCACCGCGCCGACCTGGCCCAGGAGGCAATCCGGCTTACCCGTGCCGTGCGCGGGCTCCTGCCCCGGGACGGGCGGGTGACCGGACTGCTGGCCCTGATGCTGCTCACCGAGGCCCGCAGCGCCGCCCGAAGCGGACCGCACGGCGAGCTGGTCCCGCTCGACGAGCAGGACCGCACCCGCTGGGACAGGTCAGCCATCGACGAGGGCACGGCCCTGGTGGAGGAGGCCCTGTCCGAAGGGCCTGCCGGGGCCTACCAGCTGCAGGCGGCGGTCGCGGCGCTGCACGACGAGGCGGACCGCGCCGAGGACACCGACTGGCCCCAGATCCTCGCCCTGTACGACCTCCTCGTGCACCGTGCCCCCGACCCGATGGCGGAGCTGAGCCGGGCCGTGGCCCTCGCCATGGTGGAGGGCCCCAGGGCCGGACTCGCCGCCGTGACAGCCCTGGAGGACCGGCTGGCGGGCCACCACCGGCTGGATGCCGTACGAGCCCATCTGCTGGAGAGGGCCGGGGACAGCGAGGCGGCGCGCGCCGCCTATCGGCGGGCGGCGGACCACACGCTCAGCGCACCCGAGGCCCGCTATCTGCGGATGCGGGCGGCCCGGCTGCTGCCACCGCCCGCCGGGTAGGTACGAGTACCGCCCGGGCGTCGCACCGAGTCGCCGATCCCGGTCGATCTCGCGATCATCGAATGCATGACCAAGAGCGACAACGGCAGGGCCCGCACCGTACGGATCGCCCAGGAGCCCGCCGCGGACGAACTGCTGGGCCGCAGCCCGCTGGCCGCCCTCGTCGGCATGCTGCTGGACCAGCAGGTACCGATGGAGTGGGCGTTCACCGGCCCGTTCACGCTGGCACAGCGCATGGGGTCGGACGATCTGGACGCCAGGGAGATCGCCGCGTACGACCCGGACGCCTTCATCGGGCTCTTCACCGATAAGCCCGCCCTGCACAGGTATCCGGGTTCCATGGCCAAGCGGGTGCAGCAGCTCTGCCAGTACCTGGTGGCCGAGTACGACGGGCAGGCGGAAGCGGTCTGGACGGACGCCGCCACCGGGGCCGAGCTGCTGAAACGGCTCAACGCCCTGCCCGGGTTCGGCACCCAGAAGGCACAGATCTTCCTGGCCTTGCTGGGCAAGCAGTTCGACGTACGCCCGACGGGCTGGCGGGAGGCCGCCGGAGCGTACGGCGAAGACGGCTCACATCGTTCGGTGGCCGATATCACCGGCCCCGAATCACTCGCCGAGGTGCGGGCGTACAAGCAGCAGGCGAAGGCGGCGGCCAAGGCCGCGGGCCGGTCCGCATGACCGTGTCGGCCGAACAGGCACCGCCGTAGAGCGCGCGCTGATCAGGCCCGGGCCGGGCGCCCGGTCGGAGACGGCCCCAGCTGCTCCGAGTTACCGGCCGGCTCCACGGCCGCCCCCACGAACGTTCGCACCGGAAGGACTCTCGTGTACGCAACCCGCCGCAGAGCCGTGGCCGTCGTGGCCGCCACCGCCCTGGCGACACCGCTTCTCCTCGCCGCTTCCCCGGACCACGGACGCGCGTCGCCCGACCCGGCCGCGGACGCCGCCGAGCTCGCGCGGCAGCTGGTCGAAAGCTCGTCCGCCAAGGGCGCGTACCGGCATCTGGAGCGCTTCCAGGCCATAGCCGACTCGGCGGAAGGCCACCGCGCGGCCGGCTCGCCCGGGCATGACGCCTCCGCCGCCTACGTCCACGGGCTGCTCAGGAAGGCCGGCTACCGGGTCGGCTACCAGCCATTCGACTTCGTCTACACCGAGACCCTCGCCGAGAAGCTCTCCGTGGTCTCCCCCACGCCCCGTGAGGTCTCGATCAGGGCGATGACGTACACGCCCTCCACCCAGGAGGGAGGCATCACGGCGCCCCTCGTCACCGTGCCCGCCGACGACACCACCGGCTGCGAGGAGGCCGACTACGCCTCGGCCGGCTTCACCGGCAAGATCGCCCTGATCAAGCGGGGGGGCTGCTCCTTCGCGGAGAAGCAGGCGGCGGCCGCGGCGGCGGGCGCGACCGGCGCGGTGATCTACAACAACACCCAAGGGGCCCTCTCCGGCACGCTGGGCGATGTCGGGGCGGGGAAGATCCCCACCGGGGGACTCACCCAGGACGAGGGGAAGAAGCTCGTGGCGGACCTGGCTGAGGGCGAGGTGAAGGTCTCCCTCGAGATCCGCGAGTTCCGCGAGGAGCGCACCACCCACAACGTCGTCGCCGAGACCCGCGGAGGGGACGCCGCGAAGACGGTCATGCTCGGAGCCCACCTCGACTCGGTCACCGACGGCCCCGGCATCAACGACAACGGGTCCGGCTCGGCCGGGCTCCTCGAAGTCGCCCTGGAGTTGGCGGAGTCCGACCGGACGCCCGTCAACAAGGTGCGGTTCGCCTGGTGGTCGGCGGAGGAGAACGGCCTGCTCGGCTCGGAGGCGTACATCGCGAAGCTCTCCGAGGCACAGCGCGAGAAGATCGCGCTCTACCTCAACTTCGACATGATCGCCTCCCCGAACGGCGTGCAGTTCGTCTTCGACGGCGACGACTCCGACGGTGCGGGCGCGGGACCCGGCCCCCAGGGGTCCGCCCAACTGGAGCGTGACATCAACGCGTTCCTGGACAGCGAGGACAAGCCGCACACCGGCACGGACTTCACCGGGCGCTCCGACTACGGGCCGTTCATCGAGGCCGGCATCCCGTCCGGCGGTACGGACACGGGCGCCGAGGGCGTCAAGACGGCCGCTCAGGCCGAGGCGTACGGCGGAACCGCCGGCATCGCGTACGACCCCTGCTACCACGCGGCCTGCGACGACCTGGACAACATCGACATGGGGCACTTCGACACCAACATCGATGTGATCGCCCACGCGGTCGGCACCTACGCCCACGATCTGGGCTCCCTGACCCGCCCGGTCCCGGCCGCGTCCGCCACCGGCGAGCCCCGCAGCGGCGTCGGCCTGCGCGAGGGCCATGCGCACGGGGTCACCGAGTAGCACGCGACGCGTACCCGTACTCCGCGGGCGGCAGGCCACGCCACGCCCGCGGAGTGACGCACCGGGGCGTCATCCGGCCGTCACCACGAGGCCGCCGTGCGGCCACCGGTGCGCCCGCACAAACAGGCCTCACAAACATGACAGACCGTGCGACGCTTTGCGCAGATTCATGCCGTTTTATCAGGCATCGCAGTCCTGTTCCCTGGCTGCGCCCGGAGCCCCTTGCCCGGTAGGCTTTCCGTGTGATCTTCAAGCGCATCGGAAATGGGCGGCCATATCCCGACCACGGCCGGGAAAGCACCCGACAGTGGGCGGATGTCGCGCCGCGTCCGGTCCGCCTGGACCAGCTGGTGACCACCAAGGGCCAGCTGGACCTCGAGACCCTGCTCGCCGAGGACTCCACGTTCTACGGCGACCTGTTCGCCCACGTCGTGAAGTGGCAGGGCGACCTCTACCTCGAGGACGGGCTGCACCGCGCCGTGCGAGCGGCCCTGCAGCAGCGCCAGGTGCTGCACGCACGCGTGCTCGAACTGGGCTGAATCCGCCACTCCCACCCGTGGAGCATTTCCGGCCTTTCGGGTGCTTTTATGCTCGTACGGGTGCCATAGGTTGATCGTTTAGTAGGCATCATCACCAGGTCGCACTACGCTGCGGCCATGAGCATGCTGACCCCTCCCGGCATGGGCGGAAAGTACCGCATCACGGGTAACACCTTCCCCCGCATGCGCCGCCCCCGTCATCGCCGCAAGCTGGTCCTTTCGGTGGCCGCCGCCGTGGTGGCCCTCGGCCTGGCCGGTTGGGGCACGCTCCAGATCGTCGACGTCTTCACCGGCGGCAACAAACAGGCCAGTGCGGCAGACCGCCCGAAGGTCTGCCCCTCCCCGAGCGCCTCGGCGCCCGCGAAGGTGCTCCCGAAGCCGGCCGCCATCAAGGTCAACATCTACAACGCGACGCCCCGCAGCGGGCTCGCCAAGGCCGCCGCGGACGAGCTGAAGAAGCGCGGCTTCGTCATCGGCAAGGTGGACAACGCCCCCGCCGCGTACGACAAGAAGGTGCCCGGCACCGGAATGCTGCTCGGCGGCCCGACGGCCATGAACGGCTCGTTCCCGGTGCTCGCCACACAGCTGCCGGGGGCCGCACAGAAGACCGACGCCCGCCGGACGGCGGACGTCGATCTGATCATCGGCACGAAATTCAAGGCGTTCAGCACCCCCGCGGCGGCCGCAACGGCACTCACGGCCCTGACGCAGCCGGCGCCCGCACCGTCCTCCTGCTGAGGCCGCGCGGACCGGCCCGGGGACGCCCGTCCGGTCCGGGATCACCCCGACCGGTCCGGGACCGCCCTGATCAGTCGACGGTGCCGTACATCCGGTCACCGGCGTCGCCGAGCCCCGGCACGATGTAACCGTTCTCGTTGAGCCGCTCGTCCACCGAGGCCGTGACCACCGTGACCGGCGTGCCGGCCAACTCGCGCTCCATGACCTCGACACCCTCGGGCGCCGCGAGCAGCACGACCGCGGTCACGTCGTCCGCGCCGCGCTTGATCAGCTCCCGGATGGCCGCGACGAGCGTGCCGCCGGTGGCCAGCATCGGGTCCAGGACGTAGACCTGACGGCCGGAGAGGTCCTCGGGCATCCGCGTGGCGTACGTCTCCGCCTGGAGCGTCTCCTCGTTGCGGATCATGCCCAGGAAGCCGACCTCGGCGGTCGGGAGCAGCCGCACCATGCCGTCCAGCATGCCGAGCCCGGCGCGCAGGATCGGGACGACCAGGGGGCGCGGATGCGACAGCTTCACACCGGTCGTGGGCGTCACCGGGGTCTCGATGTCGACCAGCTCGGTCCGCACATCCCTGGTGGCCTCGTAGGCGAGGAGGGTGACCAGCTCGTCGGCGAGCCGCCGGAAGGTCGGGGAGTCGGTGCGCTTGTCGCGCAGCGTGGTGAGTTTGTGCGCGACCAGCGGGTGGTCGACGACGTGGATCCGCATGCCGTCAACAGTAACCGGGCCCCGGACAGGCTTCCCGCCAGTCTGCACTGGCATCAAGCACCTGTTCGGAGGGAAGGTGGGTCCATACGGACCCAGGCTTGGGGTGGTGTGTCGATTGCCCGACGGGGAGCAGCGGAATCAGCGGCAGGCCGGACGCGACGCGCGCGACCTGCCCGACGCTCAGGAGAACGCGCCGGACGCGCAGGAGAGTGAAGCGGCGCGCCGGAGGCGCAGGGCGCAGTTCCTCCGTGAGCTCCACGAGGCGAAGCAGCTGCGCGACCGGGTCCAGCCGCGCCGGGCCCGCGCGGCCCGTATGCGCCAACAGATGCGGATGCGTACGTTCCGCTGGTGAGTGCGGTTCCCCGAGGCACCCGGACCGCCGCCGCAGGAGTCACGGGAGCACCATCGGCGGACACGCACTCGGGTAACTGATGCCGACGCAACGGTCGAAGAGGTCTCGCATCGCGCTCGTTTCTGCCACGATGCCGATTGGGCGGGGCCCAGAGCAGCCGGATCACCGACTGCCCTCCCGTCGGACCGATTCGCCTAAGACCAGTGGGAGAGTCACGGTGTACTTCGCCGCACTGCTCGCTCGCACCGAAGACGGGTGGGAAGCGAGCGACACGGAGCTCGACGATGTGGAAACCCTGTCCGACCTGACGGATCTGGCCCGTGAGGCCTCGGTGGACGAGGACACGGTCCTGGTCTACATCGAGCAGGAGGACGCCTGGTTCGGCGTCGTCCGGGTGGACGGTGAGGAGGACCCCCGTATCTACGTCTCGGACGCGTCCGCCGCCGCCCGCTCCTCTTACGGGGAGATCCTGCTCACCGATGAGATGCTCGGCCGCGAACCGGGGGCCGAGGACGAGATCGCCGCACTCGAGGAGCTCGTCGACCTCGACGGTACGGAGGACGGCGAGCCTGAGGCAGCCCAGGACAGCGCCGGCGCCGCTGTCACCGAACCCGACCTGGATCACGACCCCGACGCCGTACCGGCGGGGCCACTCGGCGATCTCGGGGTCCTCTCCGACCTCGGGCTGTCCGAGAAGGATCTGCTGACCCTGCGCACCGACGCACTGGCGGAGATCGCGGACGCGCTCGGAGCGGCCGAGGTCCTGGAGGCCGTCCGTTAGGGTCCGCGGGTGAACGCGTCACCACCCACACCCTCCTCACCGCCTCCCCCCGATCCCGTACGGGACCCGTGGCAGGCACTCATGCGCCAAGCCCTGGACGAGGCCGCGCAGGCGGCGTCGGCCGGCGATGTGCCGGTCGGCGCCGTTGTCCTGGGCCCGGACGGCACCCTGCTCGCCACCGGGCACAACGAGCGTGAGGCGACCGGCGACCCGACGGCCCACGCCGAGGTGCTCGCCCTGCGCCGCGCCGCCGCCGCTCTCGGCTCCTGGCGGCTGACCGGCTGCACGCTGGTCGTCACCCTGGAGCCCTGCACGATGTGCGCGGGCGCGCTCGTACAGTCCCGGGTCGCCCGGGTGGTCTACGGGGCACGGGACGAGAAGGCCGGTGCCGCCGGTTCGCTCTGGGACGTCGTACGCGACCGCAGGCTCAACCACCGCCCCGAGGTGATCCACGGCGTCCTGGAGGACGCCTGCGCGGACCTGCTGACAGCGTTCTTCCGGGAGCGCTGAGGGCGCCCGGCGGACGCTCCGGACCGTCGCCGGGAATCGGATTTCGAACCAGGGCCCGGCATGGTCTAAGCTCTCTCTCGGTAGCGTGTCCGAGCGGCCGAAGGAGCTCGCCTCGAAAGCGAGTGTGGGGAAACTCACCGAGGGTTCAAATCCCTCCGCTACCGCAGATAGATGAAGGGGCAGACTCATTTGAGTCTGCCCCTTCACTGCGTTCCGGCTCAGTAGCCGGCCACGTCAGCCGATCCGCAGCGTCCTGACGCCGTCGGCCTCGAAGTCATAGACGTTCTGATTGATGCGGAGGCCGTCGACGGCGCCGATCCACATGTGGTCGCGGCCCTTGCCCACCGCGGCCGTGAGAATGGTCGCTCCCGCGCCACCGTCGTCGAGTTCGCGCTTCAGGGCATCGAGGGAGCACCTGGCGGCCTGGTTGCAGTCGGGGACCTCGTTGCCCGTGAGGTACCAGTAGCCGGTCCTGGTGGCATCGATGTAGCCGCTCCAGCGGTTCGTCACCGGGGAGGCCCCCGGCACCCACACCAGCGTGGAGTAGTCGTCGGTGGACGCGTTCAGGTTCGGATCGATCTCGAACCTGATGTTCGGCATGTTCTCGACGCCCCCGTAGGACACGTTCTCCCCGGTCTGGAAGACGTGGAACCCGACCCTCCGCAGGCCCTGCACCGGATCACCGAGGAAGTCGACCTCGTTGCCGAAGTCGACCTTCTCGCTGGGAGGGGTCAGCGAGGTGGAGTCGTTCGCCACCGCGATACCAAGGCTGCCCCGCCCGAACGGCGGCCTGGCGGAGAAGTCCGCCACGCCGAACGAACCGAACGGGCCGTTCCTCAGATCGGCGACGGGAGAGCCGATCGTGTTGCGGGTGATCACGCCCCAGTGGTCCGTACGGCGCTCGTGGTCCCCGCCGTTTCCGTCTGCGACAGCAGACACCGATCCGGAGAATATCGAGGCGACGACGGCGGCCAGCGCTGTGACCGTGAGGACGTTCCTCCGGGTCACGCCAAAGCGAGTGCTCACACTCACTCCTTCCAAGTAGGTGAAGGGCCCACGGCGTGCGCCGGGTCCCCGACCGATGCGAAGCACACCACCGCATCTGACTCTCGGTGACTGTGCAATCACCATATGTGGGCACGAACAGCCACCCCGCAACGGATGATTCGAGGCGCCCCCTACTCTCCGTGCCGGGTCGAGGGGCCACGACACCTGGGCCGAGCCCGGGCGCTCACGGCAGGGCCGGCGTGACGGCGCACATCTTCGGGGCCGTCCGGGACCCCCATTCGGGGCCCAGGAGAGGCCGGGCGGGGGAGAGCGCACCGCTCGGCGGCCGCATCACCGGAGGCGCCCGGTCAGCGCAAATAATTTTGCAGCTTGTGCATCTTTGCCTACTATGCACGATGTGGCGAAGACGACAGCATCCGTACCCGGGCTGCGGGAGCGCAAGAAGCAGGCGACTCGCCGGGCCATCGCCGAGGCAGCCGTACGGCTCGCCGCCGAGCACGGTGTCGAGAACGTCACCGTCGAGGCCATCAGCGAAGCCGCCGGCGTCTCGCCCAGGACGTTCTTCAACTACTTCCCCAGCCATGACGACGCGTTCGTCCTGGTCGACGACGAGGTGGGCGAGCGGATCAGGGAGTCCGTGCGCACTGCCCCCGCCGACCGGCCTCCGCTGGACGCCGTGCGCGACGCCCTCGCCGCCGAGCTCGACGGATTCGAGGGCCGCAAGGAGCTGTGGGCCCTTCAGTCCAAGGTGCTCCAGCGGTCCCCGCACCTCATCCACCGCGGTCTGAAGGCCCATGTGGCGGAGGAACGGGCCCTCGCCGTCGCCATCACCGACTGGCTCGACGCCACCCGCCCCGACGCGGAGAGCCTGACCGGCGCCGACGTCTTCCCCCGGCTCCTCGCCGCCGTCACCCAGACCGCCTTGCGGGTCGCCGTCGAGCACTGGTGCGACCACCCCGGCGAGACCGTTCTCGCGGAGGTCTTCCAGGACGTCTTCGCCCAACTGGCGCAAGGCCTCCCCCGGCCGCCGGCGTAGCCCCGCCCGCCGCCGGTGACCGTTCCGCGCACCACCGATCCTGTTCTGCTCCAGTACCGAAGAAGGACACCGTGACCGCAACCGAGGCGCCCGAGCAGGCGCCCACCTCCATGTCGAACAAGCAGATACTCCAAGCGATGTCCGGCCTGATGGCAGGCATGTTCGTCGCCATCCTCGCGGGTACGGTCGTCGCCAACGCCCTGCCGAGGATCATCGCCGACCTCGGTGCGAGCCAGTCCTCGTACACCTGGGTCGTGACCTCCGAACTGCTCGCCATGACGGCCACCGTGCCGCTGTGGGGCAAGCTCGCCGACCTGTTCAACCAGAAGCTGCTGCTCCAGCTCTCGCTCGGCCTGTTCGTGGTCGGTTCCCTGGTGGCCGGCTTCTCCCAGGACGTCGTGACCCTGATCATCAGCCGCATCATCCAGGGTGTCGGCGCCGGTGGTCTGACGGCCCTGGCCCAGATCGTGATGGCCGCGATCATTCCGCCCCGCCGGCTCGGCAAGTACGCGGGTATCTTCGGCGCGGTCTTCGCCGTCGGCACGGTCGCCGGTCCGCTGATCGGTGGCGTCCTCGTGGACACCTCGTGGCTCGGCTGGCGCTGGTGCTTCTTCATCGGTGTGCCGTTCGCACTGGCCGGGATCGTGCTGCTCCAGCGCACCCTGAAGCTGCCGACCGTGCGCCGCCAGGTCCGGATCGACTGGCTGGGCGCCTTCCTGATCGTGGCCGGCGTCTGCGCGCTGCTGATCTGGACGTCGCTCGCGGGCAACAGCTTCGACTGGGCGTCCTGGCAGACGGCCGCACTGGTGATCACCGGGGTGGTGCTCCTGGTGGCCGCGGTCTTCGTCGAGTCCAGGGCGGCGGAGCCGATCATCCCGCTGGACATCTTCCGCAACCGCACGGTGTCGCTCACGACCCTGGCAAGCTTCTTCGTCGGTATCGCGATGTTCGCCGGGACCGTGTTCCTGTCCCAGTACTTCCAGATCTCCCTGGGCAAGTCCCCGACCGTCGCGGGGCTCATGAGCCTCCCGCTGATCGGCGGTCTCCTGGTGTCCTCGACCGTCGCCGGGCAGATCATCTCCGCGACCGGCAAGTGGAAGATCTACCTCGTCGCGGGCGCCGTCGTCATGACGGCCGGCCTCGGCCTGCTCTCGACCATCGACGCCGACACGCACTTCGGCCTGCTCAGCGTCTACATGGCGTTCATGGGTATCGGCGTCGGCATGCTGATGCAGAACCTCGTGCTCGCCGCGCAGAACGACGTCCCCGCGCACGAACTGGGCGCAGCGACCTCCGTCCTGTCCTTCTTCCGCAGCCTCGGCGGCACCATCGGCACCAGCGTGCTCGGCGCGATCCTCGCCAACCGGGTGGCCAGTGAGATGACCAAGGGCCTCGCGGAGAACGGGATCCCGGCGACCGGCGGCGGACACGGCAGCGCCGTGCCCGACATGACCAAGCTGCCCGAGCCGATGAAGAACATCGTCGAGCACGCGTACGGCGTCGCGACCGGCGACCTCTTCCTCATCGCGACCCCGTTCGCCTTCCTCGGCCTCCTCGCGGTGCTCTTCATCAAGGAGAAGCCCCTCAAGACGACGAGCGGCATGGAACGCCTCGCCGCCGAGGACGCGGCCGTGGTCACCGCCGCCACCGTCCCGGCACCCCGGAAGCAGAACAAGAAGCAGAGCAAGAAGCAGAGCAAGAGCAGTCGTTGCAGGGGGAGTTCACCATGACCGTCCGACCGTTCCGCACCGCCCGCGGCACCCGTACTGTCCGTGCCGCCCGCGGGCTGGCC
>NZ_JBHWZS010000078.1:0-31620 GCF_042728155.1 Streptomyces sp. NPDC060209 | reverse complement strand
GCTCCGGGGCCACCGCCCTGTCGGGGCCGCTCTGTCGCGGCTGGCCTCAGCTCTTCGGCTGGGTGAGGTCGTAGAAGGTCGCGCTTCCGGCCGTGACCTCCTTGAAGTTCGCCTCCACCCATGTCGAGATCTGGGACGAGGCGCCCTCGCCGCCCATGCCTCCGCCGCCCGTGCCGCCCGAGATGAAGTAGTGGATCTTTCCGTCCTCCACGTACTTCTTGAACTGGGCGAGAGTCGGGGACGGGTCGCTGCCGTTGAATCCGCCGATCGCCATCACCGGGTCCCCGGTGGCGAGCTGGTAACTCGCGGCGTTCTGCGAACCGATGGCCGCGGCGGCCCAGGTGTAGGCGTCGGCGTTCTGCTTCAGGAGCGTCTTGGCCTCGGAGTCGACGGAGGCGCCGTTGAGCAGGCCGCCCATGCCGCCGCCACCGCCGCCCGTACCGCCTTCGCCCGTGCCGCCGCCGGGCATGCCGCCCTGCTGACCTCCGGGCGCCTGGCCCTGGCCCTGCTGTGCCTGGCCCGGTGTGCCGCCACCGGGGAAGCCGCCGCCCTGAGCTGTGCCCTGCCCGTTGCCCTGCGCCTTCCCCGGGGCCTGTCCGCCCTGCTGCGTGCCCTGGCCGGGGGGCTGCATGCCACCTCCGGGACCGCCGCCCTCACCGCCACCGGGGCCGCCGCCCCGGCCGCCACCGGGGCCGCCCATGCTGGTGCCCGACGGGCCCGCGGTGACGATGGAGCCCTGGTGACCGGTGTTCAGCGTGCTGATCGTGTACGCCGTCGGCCCGGCCAGCGACGCAGCGAGGCCCAGGCCCACCACGCCAAGCGCGAGCGCCCGGCCCAGCCGTGCCGCGAGCAGCAGCCCGACCGCGCCCACGAGGCCGCCGATCAGGACGGCCCAGCGCAGCCACGGGAAGTAGTCCGGCGTGCGCCCCAGCAGGACGTACGACCAGACGGCCGTCACCGCGACGGTCACGCCGAGCGCGGCGCCCGCCCACCACTTGCCCCGTTCCTCCCAGAGGACCGTGGCGCCCATGCCGACCAGCGCCGCGATGTAGGGCGCCAGGGCCACCGTGTAGTACTGGTGGAAGATGCCGGCCATGAAGCTGAAGACGAAGGCCGTCATCAGCAGCGAACCGCCCCAGGCGAGGAACGCCGCACGGGCAGTGTCGGTCCGCTTCGCCCGCCAGGTCAGCCAGATGCCCGCGACCAGCAGGATCAGAGCGGCCGGCAGCAGCCAGGAGATCTGGCTGCCGATCTCGGAGTTGAACATCCGGCCGATGCCGGTCTCGCCCCATCCGCCGCCCTGGCCGCCACCGCCGCCGCCCCCGACGCTGCCGGTCTCCTCGCCGTTGATCCGGCCGAGTCCGTTGTAACCGAAGGTGAGTTCCAGGAAGGAGTTGTTCTGGGAGCCGCCGATGTACGGCCGCGAGGAGGCGGGCCACAGCTCGACGATCGCCACCCACCAGCCGCCGGAGACGACCATCGCCAGCGCTGCCAGCCCGAGCTGGCCGAATCGCTTCCGCACGGACACCGGCGCGAACACCGCGTACAGCACGGCCAGGGGAGGAAGGATCAGGAAGGCCTGAAGGGTCTTCGACAGGAACGCGAGACCCACCGCGACGCCGGCCCAGACCAGCCACTTCGTCCGGCCGCCCTCGAACGCGCGCAGCACGCAGTAGACGGTGACGGTCATCAGGAGCGCGAGCAGCGCGTCCGGGTTGTTGAAGCGGAACATCAGCGCGGCCACCGGGGTCAGCGCGAAGACCGCCATCGTGATCAGCCCTGCGGCGGCGCTGAAGCGGCGGCGCACGGCCGCGTAGAGGACACCGGCCGTGGCGACCGCCATCAGCACCTGCGGCGCGAGGATCGCCCAGGAGCTCAGACCGAAGATCCGCACCGACAGGGCCATCGGCCACAGCGTGGCCGGGGGCTTGTCGACGGTGATCGCGTTCGCGGAGTCCAGCGAGCCGAAGAAGAAGGCCTTCCAGCTCTGGCTGCCGGCCTGCACGGCCGCGGAGTAGAAGGAGTTGGCGTAACCGGAAGCGCTCAGATTCCACAGGTACGCGAGCGCGACGACCAGCAGCAGGCCGAGGAAGGCGGGCCTCGCCCAGCGCGGGTCCTCGGGCCTGCCCTGCCGGATGCGGCGCGACAACGGCTCCCGCCTGCCCGCGGCGTGCGCGGGCGCCCCTGGGGTGTCGGGCGGGGCCTGGAATTGGTCGGAGTGCGTGGCGGCCGTCATCGGGCGTTCCTCAGTTCGTGTGCGGCACCCTTGCGGGCGTCCTGAGTGTCGGTGCGCCGGTCGGGGAAGACCCAGGCACGGAAGAGCAGAAACCGCAGCACCGTTGCCGCGAGGTTGGCCGCGATCAGCACGGCGAGTTCCGTACCGTGCGACGCCGATCCGGACGCGGTGCCCAGGGCGGCGAGCGAACCGCTGGTGAGCGCGAGCCCGATCGCGAAGACGACGAGTCCCTGCGCCTGGTGGCGCACGGCACCGCCCCGGCCGCGTACGCCGAAGGTGAGCCTCCGGTTCGCCGCCGTGTTGGCGACGGCGGACACCAGGAGGGCCCCGGCGTTGGCGAACTGCGGGCCGACGCCCAGGCGGAAGAGGGAGTACAGGGCGAGGTAGACCAGGGTGGAGAGCGCGCCCACGACACAGAAGCCGACCAGTTGCCGGGCGAGTCCGCGCGGCACCCCGGGCACGGCCCGGTCGCGCGGGTCGTCCCCGAAGGGCCGCGCCAGCCGGTCCAGCGGCAGCGCTCCGGTGGCCAGCGCCCGGCCCACCCGCCAGACCCCCTTGAGGTCCTCGGTCGCGGTCTTCACGATGTGCACGGTGGAGTCCGGGTCGTCGACCCAGTCGACCGGCACCTCGTGGATGCGCAGCCCGGCCCGCTCGGCGAGCACCAGCATCTCGGTGTCGAAGAACCATCCGGTGTCCTCGACCATCGGCAGCAGCCGCTGCGCGACCTCACGCCGTATGGCCTTGAAGCCGCACTGGGCGTCGCTGAACCTGGCGGCCAGCGAGGAGCGCAGGATCAGGTTGTAGGCCCGCGAGATGAATTCCCGCTTGGAGCCCCGCACCACCCGCGAACTGCGGGCCAGGCGTGAGCCGATGGCCAGGTCGGAGTGACCCGAGATCAGCGGGGCGACCAGCGGCAGAAGGGCGTTGAGGTCGGTCGAGAGGTCCACGTCCATGTAGGCGAGGACCGGGGAGTCCGAGTGGGACCAGACGGTCCGCAGCGCCCGGCCCCGGCCCTTCTCCTCCAGCCGGTACGACCGCACCTCGGGGATGAGATCCGCGAGCCGCGCCGCCACCAGGGGCGTGCGGTCGCTGCTCGCGTTGTCCGCCACGGTGATCCGGAAGCTGTAGGGGAACGTCCGCGCCAGGTGGTCGTGCAGGCGCAGCACGCACGATTCGAGGTCCTTCTCCTCGTTGTACACGGGGATCACCACGTCGAGTACGGGTACGGGTGCGGGAGCGCCGGCAGCGCCGACCGCTGCGGCCAGGAGGTGTTCCCGGGCCGGCAGGGTGCTCCAAGGAGTGTCGGTTCGCATGACACAGACACTCGCCAACCGCGCTGTCACATCCGTGTGCTGAGCCTGTGGTCCGCCTGTGAGTGCGCGACGGGCGCGCCACCCGCGCTGTTTTCCCAGGTCACAGGCTCGCCAGCGAATCCGTTCGGCAACGGCACGGGCGCTGCGGAGGCGTGGGCGGAGCTGTCCGGCCACGGCGCGGGCGGTGCGGAGGCGACGGAGCTGTCCGCCCCCTCTCCGTACACCGCGTCCGCCGGCAGATGGACGGCGAACACCGTGTTGCCCGGTACCGACCGAACCTCGGCCAGCCCGCCGTGCGCGGCCGCGACGGCCTGCACGATGGCGAGGCCCAGCCCCGTCGACCCGGCGTGCCGGGAACGCGAGGCGTCGCCGCGCGCGAACCGTTCGAAGACACGCGGCTGCAGCTCGGCCGGGATGCCCGGGCCGTTGTCCTGGACCTCCAGGGTCACCCAGGGCAGCTCCCTGCGCGCCTGCCGCACGCGGACCGTGACCGTGGTCCCCGGCGGGGTGTGCGTACGGGCGTTCGCCAGCAGGTTGACCAGCACCTGCTGGATCCTGGTCGGATCGGCGAGCACCGTCGCGGGCACGTCCGGCAGCTCCAGCCGCCAGTGATGGGCGGCCCCGGACGATCCGCCGGGGGCGCGGTCCGCGACGCGGGCGTCGCTCACCGCGTCGATGACGAGCGGCGAGAGATCGGTGCTCTCGTACGAGAGCGGCCGACCGGCGTCGAGACGCGCCAGGAGCAGCAGGTCCTCGACCATGCCGGTCATCCGCTCCGCCTCGGACTCGATCCGTCCCAGGGCGTGCCGGGTGTCGGGTCCGGCGTTCTCCCTGCCGCGGCGGGTCAGTTCGGCGTACCCGCGGATCGAGGCGAGCGGTGTGCGCAGCTCATGGCTGGCGTCCGCGACGAACTGCCGTACCCGCGTCTCGCTCTTCTGCCGCGCGTCCAGGGCCGAACCGACGTGGCCCAGCATCCGGTTGAGGGCCGCGCCGACCTGGCCGACCTCGGTACGCGGATCGGCCTCGGCCTCCGGGACCCGTTCGAACAGGGCCACCTCGCCGCTGTGCAGCGGGAGTTCGGAAACCCGGGTCGCGGTGGCAGCCACCCTGCGCAGCGGGCGCAGGGCCACACCGACCATGGCGGCACCGGCGATCCCGGCGGCGATGAGCCCGGCCCCGGTGACGCAGACCTCGACGAGGATCAGGGTGGTGACGGCCTTGTCCACCTCGGCCGTGGGAATGCCGACGAGCACGGTCGTGCCGGCGCTCGACGGGACGGCCTGCACACGGTAGCTGCCGAGTCCGGGAAGGTCTACGTCATGGGGTTCGCCGTCCGGGGCCACCCCCGCAGCTTCGAGGACGCCCTCCTGAGCGCCGGTCAGCTCCTCGGTGCTCTCCGGGGCATCCGGGCCCTTCGCCACCTTGGAGACGGTGACGGACCCGTCGGTGACCACGGCACCGAATGTGTTGAACGGGCCGCCCCTGCCGACGAAGTCCAGCGAGTCCCCGCTCTCCGGGCCGCCCGGGGTGATCTTGCCGCCACCCGGCGGACGGGCCTCGGCCAGTTTGGTGATGTCGCGCAGCTGACCGTCCAGCTTCCCGTCCATGTAGCTCTGGAAGGCGATCGCGGTGACCGAACCGATCACAGCGGCGACGACCGCGATGAGCGTCACCGCGTACACGACGAGCCGGGTCCGCAGCGTCCAGGGGCGCCGTGTGTTCTTCCTGCTCACGCGGCTACTCACCGGGCTTGATCAGGTACCCGGCCCCGCGCCGGGTGTGGATCATCGGGGTGCGCCCCGCGTCGATCTTCTTGCGCAGGTAGGAGATGTACAGCTCGACGACGTTGGCCTGGCCGCCGAAGTCGTAGTTCCAGACCCGGTCGAGGATCTGCGCCTTGCTGAGCACCCGGCGCGGATTGCGCATCAGGAAGCGCAGCAGCTCGAATTCGGTCGCCGTGAGATGGATCGAATCGTCGCCCCGGCTCACCTCGTGGCTGTCCTCGTCCAGGACCAGGTCACCGACGACGAGCGTCGATTCGCTGCGCACGGAGGCCGTTCCGGAGCGGCGGATCAGCCCGCGCAACCGTGCCACGACCTCCTCCAGGCTGAACGGCTTGGTGACGTAGTCGTCGCCACCCGCCGTGAGCCCCGCGATCCGGTCCTCCACCGCGTCCCGGGCGGTCAGGAACAGCACGGGCACATCGGAGATCTCGCGCCGCAGCCGGCCGAGCACGGCCAGTCCGTCCATGTCGGGGAGCATCACATCGAGGATCACCGCGTCGGGACGGAAGTCGCGAGCCGTACGGACGGCACCCGCGCCGTCACCGGCGCTGCGCACCTCCCAACCCTCGTAGCGCAGGGCCATGGAGAGCAGCTCGGCAAGCGGAGCCTCGTCGTCCACGACCAGCACACGGACGGGGTTGCGGTCGGGCCTGAGCAGTTCTGTACGCCCCTGGGGCGAGGTCGTCGTCATGGCTCAAGCCTGTGAGACGGCCGTGAGAGAGAGCTTTCGCCTACCTGTGAATTTCCTGAGAAACGCGTCGGCGGACCGCCTCACACCTACCGGAACAGCTCACTCGCGTTCCCGTGGCAGACCGCCCGCAGCCACGCGTCACCCAGCCCCAGCCCCTCCAGGGCGTGCAGTTGATGGGCGTACGGGTAAGGAATGTTCGGGAAGTCCGTGCCGAGCAGGATCCGGTCACCGAGGTCGGCGAGACGCCCGCGCTCACCGGGCGGGAACGGCGTGAAGTCCTCGGTGAAGTCCGTGAACGCCATGGTGGTGTCGAGCCGCACCCCGGGATACGTGGCCGCCAGCTCCATGAACTCCGCGTACTCCGGCATCCCCATGTGCGCCACCACCAGTTTCAGCCGGGGATGGCGGGACAGCAGGCGGCCGATCGGCTCGGGACCTGTGTACGCGCCGGGAGCCGGCCCGGACCCGCAGTGCGTCACGACCGGGATCCCGGCTTCCGCCAGCAGCCCCCACACCGGCTCCAGCAGCGGATCGTTCGGGTCGTAGCCGCCTACCTGGAGGTGTGACTTGAAGACACGCGCCCCCGCCTCGACCGCCTCGCGGACATAGGTCCCCGCGCCCTCCTCCGGGAAGAACGTCGCGGTGTGGAGGCAGTCCGGCACCCGGGCCGCGAATGCGGCCGCCCATCCGTTCAGCCAGGCCGCCATGCCGGCCTTGTGCGGGTAGAGCATCGAGGTGAACCGGAGCACGCCGAACGAGCGGAGCAGCGCGAGGCGCTCGTCCTCGTCCCGCCGGTAAGTGATCGGCCACTCCAGCCCGGTGAGCGGGCCCGCCGAGTCGAAGTACGCCCATACCTTGCTGAGCACCCGCTCCGGCATGAAGTGCGTGTGTACGTCGATGATCCCGGGCAGCCCGAGCCGCTGCCAGAACCGCACGACGTCATCACGGTCACGGTCGTCGCTGCTCATCCGCCCCACCTGCCTCGTGCGTCTCGTGCGTCTCGTGCGCCTCGTACGCGTAGGTTCCCGGCGACGATCTCAGAACAGCCCGTCCTGCACTCCACCGCCCCCCACGGCCACAGCCGGGACGCTCATCCCCGCCCGCGCGTCGGCTCCCACCAGGTCCCAGCCAGTGACGAGCCGCGTGTCCAGCACGACGATCCCCTCGTCCACGGTCTCCAGGTGCAGGTCGGGCCCGGCCGCCGCCACCAGCCGCCCGGCCACCACACCGCCCCCGGCCAGAGCGGTCACCACCCGCGCCGCCGGCCCCGCACCGCCGAGTCCGAACACCCCGGCGTGGTCGACCGCCTCGAACGGCAACCGCTCCAGCGCCTCCGGCCACCCCGCGCTCTCCAGGGCCACGGCCCGCCGGTACAGCCCCTCGATCTCGGCGGCCCGCTCCGCCGCCCCCGGCAGGTCGCCCCGCACGGCACGCTTTCGCGCGTACGGGATCCGGTCCGGCACCCCGAGCGCGGAGCGCAGCAGCTCCTCAGTACGCCGCGCTGCCATCAGCGGCCCGCGCCCCAGCCAGCTGAACACCACGGCCCCCTGCTCCCGCAGCCGCGCGGCGTCCCGTGCCTCCCCGGTGATCCCGACCTTCACCATGCCCGGACCGAACCAGGCCAGGTAGACGCGGTACGTCCGGGGGTCGTCCGCGATCGTGTCGGCGGCCACCGAGTGCGCCCGGTCCAGCCGTGCGCACTCCGCGCAGCGCGCACCCGTGCTCCGTACGGGCACCACGGCCCCGACCGGACACGGGTTGCCGCGCGCCCCCACACAGTGCCGTTCCCCCTCGGCCCGGAACCCGAGCTCCTTCCCGTACGCCAGGACACTCACCCGCCCGCGCCCGGACCCGTCGCTCCGCGCCCACCCGAGGACGGGCTCGCCGTCGGGCCAGCGCAGCCCGGTACACCGCCAGCCGCTCATTCCGCCCCTCTCAGCTCGTGTGCGCCCTGCCGGACATTAACGGACAAGGCTTCTCAGCCGGCCCCGCGCAGGTGCTCCGGCAGCGTTCGACGCGGCCTTGCGCGGAGTCGGTTCAGGACGCACGTATTTCTAGAGTGAGTTTCTAGAAAAACTCTCCAATTAGGTTGCCGCCGGTCCACACTGACCCCGTGTCCTCACCGGAGATTCCTCTCTCGCTCACATCGCGGCAGGCCGCCGACGGCGACATCGTCACCGTCCCTCTGCCGACCGGCGCCACCCGCATCCGTATCCCACCCGCACAGGATGGCGACCTCGTCCGGGCCCGGGTCGGCGAACAGGAGGTACTCCTGCGCATCCGGGTCACCGGGGGCGGCCTGTCGAGCAGCGGCCCGTGGCTCGCGCTCGTCGCAGTCGCCGCCGTGATCGGGTTCGTGGTGCTGCTGGGCGTCTTCGGAGCCGACGACAAAAACTCCTCCGCCGGCCCTCCGGCCGGCTCGTCGGCGTACGACTCCTCCACCGGGGACCCGTACGCCGAGGAGACGGAGGACACGTACACCGAGGATCCGTACACCGAGGATCCCAGCACCTCGGAGACCACCGAAGAGCCGGAAGAGCCGGAAGAGCCCGAGGAGACCGAGGAGACCGAAGACACCTACACCGAGGACCCGTACGACACCGGGGAAGAAGCCCCCGACCCGTACGAGTCCGGCACCTGCCTCAACGGGACCCTGCCGGATTCCACGACCGCGCAGGAGGTCAGCGACGTCGAAGAGGTCTCCTGCTCGGCCTCCGATGCCCACTACCAGGTGATCCAGACGTTCGCCTTCACGTCGGACATGAGCAGGTGCAGCGCCAACTCCGATACGCAGTACGCGTTCTCGTACCGCTACACCCTCAACGGGGCGACCCTCAACGAATACGTGTACTGCCTGATCGGCCTCGGCTCGTACGCACGCTGAACACCGCCTCGGCCCATGAACTGCTCGCTGTCAGCCGCGAGATGACCACGCCTGTTGCCTGAAGTACTCAGGGGCGGACGAGTACGTGTACTCCGGCCGGCCGCGAAGTGAGCCGGAATGCTTGAACCATGCGACGACGACTTCCGAATCCCGCCCTCCAGCTGTGGGCGTTCCTGGTGCCTGCTCTCGTGACACTCGCGCTCTGGGCCGCCTGGCTGGGCTGGGACCAGCAGTACGACGTGCAACCCGACGGCTCGACGACCGGTCCGTACGCGGCATGGCAGGTGATCGGTCTGGTGCTGACCCTTCTGGCGCCGCTGTACTGGGCGGCCTCCCGGCAGAACATCGCGGGACCCGTGGTCGGCATCACGGCCGGCCTGACCGTCGCCTCCGCCTACGACTGGTCGGACGACGCCAGCGGCCTCTTCGCGGTCGGCGTGAGCGCGATCATGGTGGGAAGCCTCGTCACGACCGCCGCGGCGTCCCTCGTGATCGCCTCTGTGAAACGAGGCGGGCGGGCGCACGACGCGATGGGTGGCATCGGCTGACACCCCTGTTGCACTCCGCTGCCGCACTCCGCTGCCGTACCGCTGCTGTACGGACCACCCGATGAGGCCCTCAGGATCACTCCTGGGGGCCTCCGGCCTGCTGTGCACTCGCCATGAGCTGCCCCCGGTCGGCTGACGCGGGGCCGCAGCCCGAGGCCGGTCGCGCGCCACGGGAGCTAGGATCCGGGCCATGGCTCTGACCATGAACGACATGGACCGGTTCAAGGCCTCCATGCCCCGCCTGGAAGCCATCGCCTACCGCCTCCTCGGCTCCGCGAGCGATGCCGAGGACGCCGTGCAGGACACCTTTCTGCGCTGGCAGGCCGCGGACCTCGACCGCATCGAGGTCCCCGAGGCATGGCTGACGAAGGTCCTCACCAACCTGTGCCTCAACCAGCTCACCTCGGCCCGCGCCCGGCGCGAGACCTATGTGGGCCAGTGGCTGCCCGAGCCGCTGCTCGCCGGGGACCCGATGCTCGGCCCGGCCGACACCGTCGAGCAGCGCGAATCCGTCTCCTACGCGGTCCTCGCCCTCATGGAGCGCCTCTCCCCCAACGAGCGGGTGGTGTACGTACTGCGGGAAGCCTTCGACTACCCGCACCGGAGGATCGCGGAGATCCTCGACATCACCGAGGCCGCCAGCCAGCAGATCTTCCACCGGGCCAAGAAGCACGTCTCGGACGGCAAGGCCCGCACCGAGATCGACGAGGCCGCCGCCCGCCGGATCGTCGAGGAGTTCCTCGCTGCCGCCACCAGCGGCCGGACCGAGCCGCTCGTGCGGCTGCTCACCGACGACGCCGTCTCGATCGGCGACGGCGGTGGGAAGGTTCCGGCCCGCGCCAAGGCGTTCGAGGGCGCACTCGCGGTCGCGAAGTTCATGCGCGGCCTGTTCAAGCCCGGCAAGGCCAAGCGCGCCATCGCCGGCGGCTCCCCCGAGATGTACGCCACGACCGCCAACGGCGCCCCCGCCGTCGTGGCGGTCGTCGACGGCCGGGTCATCGGCGTCATGTGCCTGGAGGTCACCTCCGAGGGCATCGCCGCGTTCCGCAACCAGGTCAACCCCGACAAGCTCGAACGCGCGACCCGGCGGTGGGCGGCCACCGAGCACGGGGAACCGCTGCTCATCGCCTTCTGACCATGGTGTGAGGTGCTTCACATCGCGGTCCTGTCAGGAATCGGCGGGCTGTCCGGTTCAAGTGGCGAACCCGCGCGAGACAGGAGCAGGGAAATGAAGCACCGCATCATCGTTCTCGGAGCCGGATACACCGGAGCCATCGCCGCCGGCCGCCTCGCCAGGCGACTGCGCCGCGAAGACGTCGCCATCACCCTCGTCAACGCCGAGCCCGACTTCGTCGAGCGCGTCCGGATGCACCAGCTGGCGGTCGGCCAGGACCTCCGGCCCCGGCCCTTCAGCGAGATGTTCGCGGGCACCGGCGTCGAACTGAAGCTCGCGAAGGTCACCGGTGTCGACGTCGACCGCAGAACAGTCGCCGTAATCGACGCGGACGGCGCGGAGGAGCTGGCCTACGACAGCCTCGTGTACGCCCTCGGCAGCGGCTGGAACACCCAAGGCGTTCCCGGCACCGCCGAGTACGCCCACGACATCACCGGCCGCCCCGGAGCGCTACGGCTGCGCGAGCGCCTGGCCGGCCTGGACGCCGGGCAGCCCGTGGTCGTCGTGGGCGGCGGCCTCACCGGCCTGGAGGCCGCGGCCGAGATCGCCGAGACCCGCCCCGACCTCGACGTCGCCCTCGCCGCCCGCGGCGGGCTCGGCGACTGGCTCTCGCCCAAGGGCCGCGGACACGTGCGGAAGGTCTTCGACAAGCTCGGCATCACCGTGCACGAGCACACCGCCGTCACCGGCGTGGAGGCCGACCGCGTCGCGACAGCCGACGGCACATCCGTCCCGGCCGCGGTCACCGTGTGGACCACCGGCTTCGCGGTCCACCCGATCGCGAAGGCCACCACCCTGGAGGTCACCGGCACAGGTCAGATCGTGGTCGACGGGACCATGCGCTCGGTCTCGCACCCGGACGTGTACGCCATCGGCGACGCGGCCATGGCCATGGGCCCCGGCGACAAGCCGCTGCGGATGTCGTGCGCCTCGGGCACGCCCGCCGCGTGGCAGGCCGCCGACTCCATCGCGGCACGCCTGACCGGCGGAAAGCTCCCGAACGCGCCGCTCCGCTACTTCAACCAGTGCATCTCGCTGGGCCGCAAGGAAGGCCTGATCCAGTACGTCACCGCCGACGACCGCGCCGTCCGGGCGGCCCTGACCGGGCGGTTCGCCGCCGCCTACAAGGAACTGGTCTGCAAAGGCGCGGCCTGGGGCGTCGCCAACCCGATGCTCGGGATGCCGACCCGGAGCCGCCGCGTCGTGCAGGAGCGGGCGCAGGCGGGCCCGGCCGTCCAGGAGTCGGCCTGACCGGACCGGGCTCCTGTCGGGCTCGTGGACGACAACTCGGGCCCCTGCCCGACCGGGTGGGTGTGGCCGCACAGGCCGACCCGCCCGGCGCAGGGGCCGGACGCACGCGGGCTGGCCACCGCAGATTCCGGCTCACCGAGTCGAACCGGTGGCTCGTCCTTGCCGCCCGCCTCAACTCACCCGCGCTCCACGGCCCGTCGGACACCGCCTTCACGACATACGACAGAGGCCCTCAGGATTTCTCCTGAGGGCCTCTGGTCTGCTGTGCACTCGGCAGGATTCGAACCTGCAACCTTCTGATCCGTAGTCAGATGCTCTATCCGTTAAGCTACGAGTGCTTGTCCTCGGCCTGGGCCTCGGTGCTTGCCTCCCGGGGTTTTTCTCCCTGGTCGGCGTTGCGAGAACAACATTACATGACCTGCGCCGTGACGCGAAATCCATTAGCCAAACCACACCTGACCTGCGGAAACGCGATTCTGAAGCAGGTTTTCAGGGGCCGGATACGACCGAAGCCCCGTGCCTGGGGCACGGGGCTTCGGGATCCTGCGGAGGCGGAGGGATTTGAACCCTCGATGGGCTTTAAGACCCAAACCGCATTAGCAGTGCGGCGCCATAGACCGGACTAGGCGACGCCTCCAGCACACCCCGCGCGAGCGCGAGTGGTGCGTGCAGATGATGACACAGTCGAGCGCGCTGTCACCAATCGCCGCCCACGGTACTAGGCAGGTGGGCGGCTAGGCAAAGCGCCCTGCGGCGGGTGTCCGGCCGGGTGTTCCGGACGCGTCCCCGGCCAGGGGTTCAGCCTCGTGCCCGGCAGCGGTCCCACGGCGCGCCCGGGCGGGTGCTCCGGCGTGGCTGTTCCGGTCGGCCCCCCATGAGTTGCGCAACGTGCGGGCGTAAGGAGCGTTAGAGAGAACGAGGGCTCCGCCCTCCGTCCGTCACCCCCCATGTGCCCGGCGCGCGCCACCACCCGGCGCGTACCGGAGCAGGCCGGCGCGCTCCCGGGCGCGCCTGAACAACAGGAGCCCCGCATGCTGCGCCGTCTCGCCCTCACCGCTGTCGCGTCCCTCGCGGCGCTGTCCGCCGCCGCGCCCGCCGCCACCGCCGCCTCCCTTCTTGTGCCGCTGCCTCCGCTTCCCCTGCTCCAGGGGGACTGGCCGACGGCGCAGGACACGAAGACCCGGCTCACCGTCACGGTCTCCGAGTCCGGCAATCCGGCGGCCGACGGGGTCTTCGAGCTGGAGTGCGGCCCGGCGGGCGGCAGCCACCCGGCCGCGCAGCGTGCCTGCGACCTGCTGGACGAGGCCGCGGAGTCGGGGGGCAACCCGTTCGTGGCCACGGACCGCAATGCCATGTGCACCCAGCAGGCCGGCGGACCCGCCGCCGCCCGGGTGCAGGGCACCTGGCAGGGGGAGGACGTCGACGCGCGCTTCAGCCGGGCCAACGGCTGCGAGATCTCTCGCTGGAACAACCTCGTGCCGGTGCTCCCCTCCGCGCGTTAACCGGTTCGGCGGGGCGTGCGCCGGGACTTCGGCGGGGCCGGACGGCGCGCGCCGGGGCGCGCGCAAGGCCGCTCCGGAGGGCCTGTGGTGCGGGTTCCAGGGCCACTTCGGGCGGTCTCCGAACGCACGCCGGAACGCATCGGAGCACGTCAGAGGGGGCGCTCGCGGTCACGACATGGACCACCGGCGTACACCGTGTGCACAGAACCTTGGTGAGAGCTCCCCCTCATCCGCCGCCCGCCATGCGCTCCCTGCCTTTAGACTCCTCCAGTGACAGCCTGAGGCCCGAGGGGCAGGATGGGGCCCGCTGTCGGCAAGGTGCGGTATTCAGGGAGGAAGCGTCTCGTGAGCAGCAGGCCATCCCGAGGCGCTGCTCGCCTCGCAGCCATACTCGACGCCCTCCCGGACGGGCTCCTGCTCGTCAACTGCAACGGCACGGTCGTCAACGCCAACACCATCGCCCTCGAAATGTTCGAGACCCCGGGCACCGCGCTCGTGGGGCGCGGACTGCTCGATCTGCTTCCGGAGTTCGACTCCAGGCTGATCCCGGGGTCGATGCGCAGGCCGGATGCTGCGGACGAGCAGGGCAGGACCAAGCCGACGCGGATGACCGCGCGCCGGACCGACGGCACCGACTACCCCGTCGAGGTCACCAGCGCGTCCCTGGACAGCGGCCAGGCCGGCTACAACGACATCCACTCCAGCTACACCGGTGACGAGCTGCTCATGCTCGTCATCCGGGATCTCTCCGGCACCGTCGACACCGAGGCCGAGCTGGCCCGTTCGCAGCGCCAGACGGAGATGATCCTGCGGGCCGCCTCCGAGGGCGTCGTGGGTACGGACACGGACGGCCGGGTCGTCCTGGTCAACCCCGCCGCCGCCCAGATCCTCGGCTTCCGCGCCAGCGACCTCGGCGGCCAGGAACTCCACCCGCTGATCCTTCACTCGCGCGCGGAGGGCGACCCGTTCCCGTACGACGAGTCGCCGCTCGCCGACACCCTGAGGTCCGGCCGCAAGCACCGGGTGCGCGGCCAGGTGCTCTGGTCCAAGAGCGGCGCCCAGGTGCCGGTGGATCTGACGACGGCTCCGGTGCGTGACGGGGACCAGCTGGTCGGCGCCGTCATGACGTTCACCGACCGCAGGCCCTACGAGGAACTGACCCAGCAGCACACCGACGAGGTCTCCGGGCTGACCGAACGGCACGCGGCCGAGATCGCCGAGCTCACCGAGAAGCACCGCGCCGAAGTCGAGGCGCTCACCGAGCGGCACGCGGCAGAGACCGCCGACCGGACCGAGCGGTACGCCTCCGAACTCGAGGAGAAGGCGGAGCGTCTCACCGGCCTCGACGCCCGGCACACCCAGCTGACCGCCGTGCTGGGCGAGTCCCTGCGCGGGCCGCTCGAGGAGCTGCGGGGCGAACTCTCGGCCCTCGCCGCCGATCCGGCCGGCCAGCTCTGGCCCGAGGCCAACCAGATCCTGCACCACCTCGCCGCGGGCTACGCGCGCATGACGACGCTCGTCGACAACGTGCTGAGCTACCAGCGCCTGGACGACGGCGCCGAGGAACTCGTCAAGCAGCCGGTGCTGCTCGACTCCGTGGTCACCGCGGGCATCGACGGCGCGGTCGAGCTGATCGGTCCGGGACGTGCGCAGTTCGCGGTGCACGCACCACCGATCGAGGCCGAGGTCGACGGGGGCCGGCTGATCACGGCCCTCGCCCACCTCGTCGCCGACGTGGCCGGTGTCGACTCGACCGGCAAGGCCCGGCCGGTGCCGGGGGGCGGCTATGTCGACTCCACGGTCGTCGTGGCCGCGGCGCAGCGCGGTGACGTCGTACGCATCGAGGTGCGCGGGCCGTTCGCCGGGGGCGACCCGGTGCATGTGCCGATCGTGCGCGGGATCGTGCGCGCGCACGGCGGCGTGCTCCAGACGCACGAGATGCCGGGGATGAGCGGCAGCGCGTACGTCCTGGAGGTGCCGCTCGGCTCGGGCGCCGGGACCATCGTGCCCGAGCCTCTCCCCGTGCCCGAGGAAGCCGCCGCACCCGAGCCCGCCCCCCAGCCCGCGCAGGGCGGCCGGCGCCGGGCGCGCAGGTCGTCCACGGACGCGTTCCTGGACAGCCCCGTCGACGGAGAAGCGGCCGGTCCGGAGGCCGGTGACACCGCGGCCGCGGAGCCGACCGGCCGGCGCAGGGCGCGCCGTGGATCCACGGAACCTCAGGATCAGCAGGAACAGGACATCACCCCGTCCCGGCAGAGCGAGGGCTCCGGTCGCAGGCGCGGCCGGCCCAGCCCCGCCGAGACGGGTACGGGTACGGAAACCGCGGCTGAGCTGCCCCGGCAGGCACTGGCGCTCCCCGCGGCGGCCTCCGCCCCCTCCGAGGGTTCCGTGGTCACGGCGGCCGAGGGTGCTCAGGGGGGTGGCGGCCGCCCGCAGCTCGGGCAGACGGTGCCGCCCCAGGGCGTGCCGCAGAACGCCTCCGGGCGGACCGGGCGTCAGGGCGGCGGAGTCCAGCCCGCGCTGCCCGCTCTCGCCTCGGCCGAGGCTTCTGGGCAGCAGGAGCAGTCGCGGCCGGAGCAGCAGGCACAGCAGCCCGGAGGGCGACGGGCCCGCCGGGCTCTCGCCGCCGCTCAGGAGCGCGCCGCCGCGGCCGAGCCCTCGGGCCCGCGTACCGCCTTCGCGCTGCCGCCCGCCGCGGCGGACCGGATCCCGCCGACGGCTCCGGGATCGCCGGTCGTAGCGCCGCCTTCCGCCGTCTCTCCGGCCTCGCCCGCTCCGCAGCCGGCCCCTGCCCCGCCCGCTCAGCAACCGGTCCCCTCGGGTGCTCGGCCTGCCCCGGCCGGAGACGGCCCGTTGCCCGAGCGCCACGACGCCGTACGGACCGCACCGGACGCGGACCACACCCCGCCGCAGCCGCACCCCGCGCCGTCCGGCCGCCGGAGGGCACGGTCCTCGGAGGCGCCGGAGCCGCAGGCCCGGCCGGGCCATCCCGTTCCCGGGCAGCCGCTGCCCGCCGTTCCTCCGCAGCCCGACTGGGCGCAGGACGGCACGGTTCACGACCCGGCCGCGCCGGAACCCGATGATGAGGTGGACCCGGCAGGCGACGAGTGGGCGTCTCCCGGCAGCACCACGCACACCACGGGCACCGTCGCCGCCCCGGCCGGTCCCGCTACCGCGCCGGAGCCCGCGTCGGCACCGGAGCCGCATCCGGCCGACAGCGACGCGCCGACGCCCGTCCCGGACGCGCGGCGCCAGCCGCTGCCCGCCGAGGCGCCCATGCCGATGTCCTCCGATTCGACCCAGGGCCGTGCGTTCAGCGTGCGGACGCTGGGGCAGGGCGTGCCCTTCGCGCAGCACCTCGCGCATCAGCAGAACCAGACGCTCGGCGGCGCCGGGCGGCGCCGTAAGCTCGCCGCCCCGCCCGAGGCCGAGCGCCAGGCGCCGCCCGCCATGGCGCCCGTGCCGCCGCAGCCCGCCCCGGCCCCTGCTCCGTCGCAGACCGGCGGAACACAGGGAAGCACCGTGCAGGGCTCCGGCTCCAGCCGGCTTCTGTCCCCGCCCGCGTCCGAGGGGCGCTCGTACGCGATCGGCGCGCCCGACGAGGGCGCCGAGGGGCCGGAGCCACTGGACGGCCCCGGTGGCGCCGTCGAGGTGGCCAACCGCCCGCAGCCGCAGCCCGTCGACGACGAACTGCCCCCGGAGCCGCTGGACAACCCGCGCCGGCTGCTCGTCTGGCCCGCCCCGGACGTCTCCACCCAGCAGGCCCTCAGCGACCGCGGCTACCGTCCGGTGATCGTGCACTCCCGCGAGGAGGTCGACGCCCAGATCGCGGCGTTCCCCGCCGCGCTGTTCGTCGACCCGCTGACCGGGCCGATCACCCGGACGGCGCTGCAGTCACTGCGTCAGGCGGCTGTGGCGGCTGAGGTCCCGGTGCTGGTGACGGCCGGTCTGGGACAGGCGACCAGGGAAGCGGCCTACGGTGCCGACCCGGCCGTGCTCCTCAAGGCGCTCGCCCCGCGCGACAGCGACCAGCATCCGCCGAGGGTCCTGGTGATCGAGGAGCACGAGGAGATCGCGCTGGCGCTGACGGAGACGCTCGAGCGCCGCGGCATGCAGGTCGCGCGGGCGTCGGGCGACAGCGAGGCGGTCGATCTGGCCACCCGGATGAGGCCGAATCTGGTGGTGATGGACCTGATGCAGGTACGCCGCCGGCGTGCGGGGATCATCGACTGGCTCCGCGCGAACGGCGCGCTGAACCACACGCCGCTGGTCGTCTACACCTCGGCCGGCATGGAGGAGGCGGACCTGCCGAGGCTCGCCTCCGGTGAGACGGTGCTCTTCCTCGCCGAGCGCTCGACGAGCGACGAGGTGCAGTCACGGATCGTGGATCTGCTGGCGAAGATAGGGACGAACTGACGCCCGGCGGCCAACGGGCGCATACGAGGAGGGCGGTACGGGAAGATCCGTACCGCCCTCCTCGTGTGCCGTGACCCTGCCTCGGCCGGGCCGCCCGGCTCAGAGCTGCGTGATGTCCAGCTCTCCGTCGGCGTACTGCCTGCGGATCACCTTCTTGTCGAACTTCCCGACGCTCGTCTTCGGCACCGCCGGGACGATCGTCCAGCGCTCGGGCAGCTGCCACTTGGCGACGGACTGGGCGAGGAAGGTCCTGAGCGCCGCATAGTCGGCGGTGGCGCCCTCCTTGAGGACGACGGTCGCGAGGGGCCGCTCGCCCCACTTCTCGTCCGGTACGGCGACGACCGCGGCCTCGGCCACATCCGGGTGCGCCATGATCGCGTTCTCCAGGTCGACACTGGAGATCCACTCGCCTCCGGACTTGATGACGTCCTTGGCCCGGTCGGTCAGCGTGAGGTAGCCCTCGTCGCTGATCACGCCGACGTCCCCGGTCTTCAGCCAGCCGTCCTCGCTGAACTTGTCGTCGGGGCGCAGGTCCCCGCCGTCCGCACCGTAGTACGCACCGGCGATCCAGGGACCGCGGACCTCCAGCTCACCCGCGGACTCGCCGTCCCACGGCAGGTGTTCGCCCCCGGGGCCGGTCAGCCGCGCTTCGACACCGGCCGGGAACCGGCCCTGGGTGATGCGGTACGGCCACTCCTGCTCCTCGGTCAGCCCGGCGGGCGGGTTGGACATGGTGCCGAGCGGCGACGTCTCCGTCATGCCCCAGGCGTGGCAGAGGCGCACGCCGAGCTTGTCGTACGCCTCCATCAGTGAGGGCGGACAGGCGGCGCCGCCGATGGTGACGCTGGCCATGGAGGAGAGGTCTCGCGGCTTGGCGGTGACCTCGGCCAGCAGCCCCTGCCAGATGGTGGGAACGGCCGCTGCGTGCGACGGCCGCTCCCGCTCGATCATCTCGGCGAGCGGAGCCGGCTGCAGGAAGCGGTCGGGCATGAGCATGTTGATGCCGGTCATGAACGTCGCATGCGGCAGGCCCCAGGCGTTCACGTGGAACTGAGGCACGACGACCAGGGTCGTGTCCTTGTCGGTCAGCCCCATCGACTCGGCCATGTTGACCTGCATGGAGTGCAGGTAGATGGAGCGATGGGAGTAGACGACGCCCTTGGGCTCCCCCGTGGTGCCGGAGGTGTAGCACATGGCGGCTGCCTGGCGTTCGTCCAGCTCGGGCCAGGCGTAGGAGGTGGGACGGCCGGCGATCAGCTCCTCGTACTCGTGCACCCGGGGCGCGGCACCTTCGAGCGCGGAGCGGTCGCCCGGGCCGGACACCACCACGTGTTCGACGGAGGGCAGGTGGGGGAGCAGCGGTGCGAGCAGCGGCAGCAGCGAACCGTTGACGAGGACGACCTTGTCGTCGGCGTGGTTGACGATCCAGACCAGCTGCTCGGCGGGAAGCCGCAGGTTGAGCGTGTGCAGTACGGCGCCCATCGAGGGGATCGCCAGATACGCCTCGACATGCTCGGCGTTGTTCCACATGAGGGTCGCGACACGCTGGTCGCCGTCGACACCCAGCTCGTCGCGCAGGGCGTGCGCCAGCTGTGCGGCGCGCCTGCCGATGTCGGCGAAACTGCGCCGGTGCGGCTCCGGCTCGCCGGTCCAGGTCGTCACCTGCGACTTCCCGTGGATGGTCATCCCATGGGTCAGGATGCGGGTCACAGTCAGCGGTACGTCCTGCATGGTGCTCAGCACGGCGTCCTCCCGGTGGGCGCTACGCGGCGGTAAGAGTGCGCTGATTCTGCTCACATACCACGCGGTATGTCACTACTTCCGGGAGTACGAATCGATGTCGCCCGACAGAACCGGGCCGCGGGACGGGTCGCCCGAGGGGTACGGATCACCCGCGCTGGGGGCCGGGGCGGCCACGCGGGGAGCGCCGGTCAGCGGACCGGGCTGAGCTCCGGGTCCTCGCGGAGCTTCCCGAGCGCCCGCGACACGGCGCTCTTGACCGTGCCGATGGACACGCCCAGCACCTCGGCCGTCTGGGCCTCACTGAGGTCCTCGTAGTACCTCAGGACCACCATGGCGCGCTGGCGGTCCGGGAGCTTGAGCACGGCACGCCACATCGCGTCATGCAGGGACTGCTGCTCGGCCGGGTCCGGCGCGGGCGCGGCCTCCTTCTCGGGCAGCTCCTCGCAGGCGAACTCGTCGACCTTGCGCTTGCGCCACTGCGACGTGCGGGTGTTCACCAGGGCGCGGCGGACGTATCCGTCCAGCGCACGGTGGTCCTCGATCCGCTCCCAGGCGACGTACGTCTTGGTGAGGGCGGTCTGCAGCAGGTCCTCGGCGTCGCTCGGATTCGCCGTGAGGGAACGCGCGGTGCGCAGCAGTACGGGGCCCCGGGCCCGCACGTACGACGAGAACGACGGATAGCGGCGGTGTCCGGCGGAGGCAGCGGCCGCCCTGGAGGCGCCGGTGCAGACTGGCGTGGTCATAACTCCACGCTAGGAGCGGGCGGGGGCGAGGGGATCGGCCCCAGGTCCCGAAGCCACGTCCGCCTCAGGTTGTAGGGGCCGGGCGGGCTCCACCTCCTGAAGGTGGAGGGACGGTCCACCCACCTCAGGGTCCTCACCCCGGGGGCTCATCCCGGGGGCTCACCCCGGGGGCTCATCCCGTCGCACGGAAGCGGCCCGCGCGCCGGCGACCGTGGCCGCCTTCGCACGGGCCCACTCCGCTCAGCTCACCAGAGCGGCGTGAAGGTCACCGCGATGATGCGCGTGGACTGGTCGATCGCCGTGAAGGCCGATCCGTTCACCTGGGCCGAGTTGCTGTGGTTGGAGGCACCGAGACCGACGGCCTGCTGCTGCGATGTGGATGAATTGCCGGAGTTGTTCCCTCCGACACCGCCGGATCCGATGGTTGCCACCGCCGCGTTCGATCCGTCGTTCGCGAACGAACCGTTGTCGGCCACCGCGACCCCTCCGAACAAGGCCGCGGCGAGAGGCAGGGCGGCGACGACGGCGAGGGCGCGAGCGGTACGGATACTTGCCATGTCAATTTCCTCCAGGAACCGAAAATGCGGCTTGATACGTCAGGTTCCGAAGCAGTTGGCCGACCGCCTCGGTGCTGGTCACGACGTCGCGGGAGCAAAACTGCCCACCGCATCCCCGGCGAACCGCCCATGATGCGCGATTCCCCCGCACGTATGAGGAAGGCCCGATAAACCTCCCGTGCGAGGAGAAGCGTTCCGCCCCGAGCAGACGTGGCCCTCTTCCCTTCTTCGAACGCTTGTACGAAAATGGTTCCATGGCCACCACCGACCGGCAGACCGCCACCCTGGCCCTGGCCCACGCGCTCTCCGCCGCCGAGCGCGGGCTCCCCGTCTTCCCGCTGTCCGCCACCAAGCTCCCCGCACTGCGCTCACCGCACCGCGACGAAGATCCGCCCCTGCACTGCAGGGGCGCCTGCGGGCTGCCGGGCCACGGGGTCCACGACGCCACCACCGATCCGGCCGCAGTCCGCGCGCTCTTCGCCGCAGCGCCCAGAGCCACCGGGTACGGCATCGCCTGCGGGCGCGCACCGCACCGCCTCATCGGCATCGACCTCGACATCGACACCACCCATGGCAACGATTCCGTGGCCGCGCTCCAGCAACTGGCCCTCCAGCACCTGTTCACCATCCCGGACACCGTCACGGTGCTCACGCCCAGCGGCGGGCGGCACCTCTGGCTGACGGGCCCGTCAGGGGTCTCCGTGTCCAACTCCGCCGGGCGCCTCGCTCCCGGCATCGACGTACGCGGAGCGGGCGGATACCTCGTCGGCCCCGGCTCGGTCACGGCCCACGGGCGGTACCGGCTCGCCCCCGGCACGGCCCATCTGGCACCGGCCCCCTGCCCCCGCGGCCTCCTGCGCCTGCTCACGCCCCGGCAACGCCCCCACCACCCCGTCGGACGGACGGCCCCCACCCGGCAAGGACAGGGCCTGGTCCAGTTCGTACGGGCCGCACACGAGGGCCAGCGCAACACCCGCCTGTTCTGGGCGGCCTGCCGCGCGTACGAAAACGGCTTCGGCGACGACCTCGCCGACGCCCTCACCGACGCCGCGGTCGGCACCGGCCTCACCGAACAGGAGGCCCGCGCGGCGATCGCCTCGGCCGCACGCCTGACCACGCCGCGACGGAACCCCTGACCACACGCTGCTCGTTGAGGGTTTCTCCGCGGACGACCGAGTGACCACGGCGGCCCTGGCCGGGCCGGATCCGGTGCCACGGGGCGGGTCACATGCTGACGGACAGCGCAAAGAGAGCGGCCCCTGACCGAGATACCTGGTCAGGGGCCGTTCAACTGCGGTGGGTGTGGGATTTGAACCCACGGTGACTCGCGCCACGACGGTTTTCAAGACCGTTCCCTTAGGCCGCTCGGGCAACCCACCCCGCGTCGTCGCCGGCCCCCGGTGGCCGGGGAACGGCTCGATGCGTGGAACAGCCTAGCCGGTCAGCTGTCGCCCTTGCGCTCGCCCAGGGTGAGTTCGGCCGTTGCCGACTTGCCGTCGCGCTTGTAGGTGAGCGTGACCTTGTCGCCCGGCTTGTGGGTCCAGATCTCGCCGATCAGCGTCGGCCCGCTCTCGACCGCCGTGTCGTTGAACTTCGTGATCACGTCGCCGGCCTTCAGCCCGGCCTTGGCCGCGGGACCGTCCGGAGTGACGGCCGGGGTGCCGCCCGCGCCCTCTTCCGAGATGACGGCACCGCCGGTCTTCTCCTCCATCGTCACCGTCGCGCCGATCACCGGGTAGACGGGCTGGCCCGTCTTGATCAGCTGCTCGGCGACGTTCTTCGCCTGGTTGACCGGGATGGCGAAGCCCAGGCCGATGGAACCGGCCTGGGACTGGCCGACGCCGCCGCCGCTGGTGGACTGGATGGCGGAGTTGATGCCGATGACCGCACCGCCCGCGTCCAGGAGCGGCCCGCCCGAGTTGCCCGGGTTGATCGAGGCATCGGTCTGCAGGGCGCTCATGTACGAGTTCTTGTTGCTGGAACCGTCACCGGAGGCGACCGGGCGGTCCTTCGCGCTGATGATGCCGGTGGTGACCGTGTTGGAGAGACCGAACGGCGCGCCGATCGCGATGGTGGAATCGCCCACCGCGACCTTGTCGGAGTCTCCGAGGGCCAGCGGGGTCAGTCCGTCCGGGGCGTCCTTCAGCTTCAGCACGGCCACGTCGTAGCCCTGGGCCCGGCCGACCACCTCGGCGTCGTACTTCTTGCCGTTCGAGAACGTCGCGGTCAGCTGACCGCTGTCCGCCGCGGAGGCCACCACGTGGTTGTTCGTGAGGATGTGGCCCTCCTTGTCGTACACGAAGCCGGTGCCCGTGCCGCCCTCGCCGTCGCCGGACTGCGCGTCGATGGTGACCACGCTGGGCAGGGCGCTAGCGGCCACGCCGGCGACCGTGCCCGCGTCGCGCTTGAAGTCCTTCGGGCTGTTGGAGGCCGCGACCGTGGTCGACCCCGAGGAGCCGGAGTCGTTGCTGTCGGCGGCCCAGTAGCCGAGGGCTCCGCCGACGCCACCCGCGACCAGTGCGGCCACCGCCACAGCGGCGACCAGACCGCTCGCGCGGCGCTTGCGCGGGGGCTCGGGCTCCGAGGGCACCGGGGCACCCCAGGCCGGAGGGCTGCCGCCGTCGGCGTACGAGGGAATGGCGGGCGGGGGCGGCGGCCAGGCGGCCGAGCCGGCCGGAGGCTGCTGCGGCGACGGCGGCGCGTACGGGTACTCCTCGTGCGCGGCGGCGTACGGCTCGGCGCCCTCCTGGTGCGTCGCGGCCGGAACCTGGGCCGTCGGCGCGTCCGCGGGAGCGGCAGGCGGGGCCTCCGGCGCGGGCGGACCTCCCTGCGGGATGCCCTCGGGAGCGGCAGCCGGCACGGGAGGTGCGGACGGAACAGACGGTACGGACGGAACCGCGGTGCCCTCGTTGCCCTCGTTCTCGGTGCTCACAGCTCTTTACTCCTCGGTTCCACTCGGCATTCGGCAAGAGATCCGCTGTGCACGTGTCTGCAGTCAGCTTTTCCCACAGCACGTCAGGCCACTGTAAGCAGGACCTGTGCATCCGCACACCAATCTTTACATCAGGCAAAACGGTCCTACACAACAAGGTGTCAGCACCCGACGCGTCTCGGTGACACGATGACGCGGTGACCCACGCACGCCTACCCTCACAACAGCCTCCCATCCAGGTCATCGCCCACCGCGGTGCCTCGGACGACGCCCCCGAGCACACCCTGGCCGCGTACCGGAAGGCCATCGAGGACGGGGCGGACGCCCTGGAGTGCGATGTGCGCCTCACCGCGGACGGGCAGCTCGTCTGTGTTCACGACCGCAGGGTGAACCGCACGTCGAACGGCAGGGGTGCCGTCTCCGCACTGGAACTGGCCGATCTCGCCGCCCTCGACTTCGGCTCCTGGAAGGACCACGAGGAGTCTCCGGACTGGGACCCGGTGCCGGGTGAGCTCACATCCGTACTCACCTTGGAACGGCTCCTCGAACTGGCCCACGACGTCCGGGCGGCCGGCCGGCCGCTCCAGCTGGCCATCGAGACCAAACACCCCACGCGCTGGGCAGGGCAGGTCGAGGAACGGCTGCTCCATCTGCTCAAGCGGTTCGGCCTGGACGCGCCACCGGCGGACGGGCCGTCCCCTGTACGCGTCATGAGTTTCTCCGCGCGGTCCCTCTACCGCGTCCGGGCCGCCGCCCCCACCCTCCCCACCGTCTTCCTGATGCAGTTCGTCTCACCGCGGCTGCGCGACGGGCGGCTCCCCGCCGGGGCCCGGATCGCCGGCCCGGGGATGCGGATCGTACGCAATCACCCCGGGTACATCGAGCGGTTGCACCGGGCGGGGCACCGGGTGCACGTCTGGACCGTGAACGAGCCGGAGGACGTCGAGCTCTGCGTGCGCCTCGGAGTGGAAGCAATCATCACAAACCGACCGAAACAGGTTCTGTCGCAACTTGGCCGCTCTTAGCATCAGTTACAGGGGGTGCACCGGCGCATTCACTCCGCAATCGATCGTTACGAGTGCATCACTGACAGGGCTTTGGCCGGTTTCCGGCGCAGTCCAGGGGGGCATCCAATCCGTGGCGTGGGGCAAAGGAGGTCTCGGGGGTGGCGTTTGTGGTGGCACAGGAAGTGCCGACGTCGTCGAGCATGGCCGTACCCCATGGCCCTGCGGGCGTGGGGCAGGCGAGGCACCGTATGCGTGAGCAGTTGCGCAGCAACGGGGTCTCGGACACCGTGGTCGACGACGCTGTACTGATCCTTTCCGAACTCCTCAGCAATGCCTGCCGGCACGGCAGACCGCTGGGGCAGCACTCAGAGGTGGGTGACGGCGACATCCGCGCCGCATGGCGCGTGGACAGAAGGGGCGACCTGACCGTCGAGGTCACGGACGGCGGCGGACCGACCAGACCGGTCCCGTCCACACCATCGGTCACGGCGCGCGGCGGGCGCGGACTGAACATCATCAGCGCCCTCGCCCAGGAGTGGGGCGTAAGGGACGACGCGGTCGGCGAGGTCACCGTCTGGGCCCTGGTCTCCACGGACCAGCACGGCCACAGCGGCTTCCCGACCGCGGGCCCGGGTGCCGCGAGGTCCTCACGCCGCGAACGGTCCGGACTGGACGGACTGGACGGGTTGCGCGGAATGAGTGGATTCGGCTCGCTCGACGGGCTGGAACTCGCAGACGTTCTCGACGCCTTCGACGACGCAGGCTGAGAGCGGTACGGCGCGCGGCACGGCGGAGCGGGCCGCGAGGGTGCCACGGCAGGTGTGCCCCGGCAATGACAGGGACGGCTAGGCTCGCGCCCGAGACCGCACTGTCGCAATCGGGAGAACGTCCACCATGGCCAAGAAGCGCCCTCAGTCCAAGGCCGGGAAGCCGCAGCTCAAGGACGGTGAAATCCCGGTCGTAGGAGCTCGTGAGCCCTGCCCGTGCGGTTCGGGCCGCCGGTACAAGGCATGTCACGGACGGGCCGCCGCCCACGCCGTGACCGAGCTGGTCCAGCGCCCCTTCGAGGGAATCTCCGGAGAGTGCGACTGGATCGCCCTGCGCGAGCTGGTCCCGGCAGCCACCGTCGAGCTGACGCTGAAGGGCGGGCTCCCCGAGGGCGTGCCGTCCGTATCGCTCGCGACCGTACTGCCGATGGCCTGGCCGGCGCTGCGCCGCGACGACGGCTCCGTCCTGCTCGCCCTGCAGAACGACACCTCGTCAGGCGACCTCAGCCGCGATCTCGCGGACACCCTGCAGCGCGCCCTGGAGGCCGAGCCCGGTTCGCCGGTCGCCGCCCGCCGGGTGCCCGCCGACGGCCCGCGACTGCAGGACGTCCTCGACCCCGACGCCGCGTTCGAGCCGACCGTGCACTCCGGGTTCGAATTCTGGGTCCCCGACGCGGAGAACGCCACGGCCGAGGTGTCCGCCTCCCTGGAGCGCGCCAACGCGGCGGCCATCCCCACCACCCGGCTCTCCGGCGTGGACGCGGCCTACTGGTGCGAGACCCCGGAGAAGAACCACCTGCGCTGGGTCATGCCGCACCCCGAGGAGCAGCTCCTCGACGCCCTCGCCCGGCTGCACGCGGCGGGCACCTCCTCGCTCGGCGAGGGGACCCGTCTGGTGGGCTCGTTCCGCGCCCACGGGCTGATGGTCCCGGTCTGGGATCTGCCGAGCGCCATGGGGGCCCAGGAGTGCGAGAAGCCCGCGGCACAGTTCGCGGAGCGGCTCGTCGAAGCTCTCGCCTCGGACGCGCCGCTGACGGCCGAGGAGCGCCGGGCACGCGGCGGGCTCACCAACCGCCAAGTGACGCTCAGCTGACAGTGACGAGACCCGGGACGCGTCGGTGACGCCCGTCACAACTCCCCGTACCCGTCGGTAAATCGCTGTCCGAATAGGCCAGATCGAATTTGCTAACGGCAGATCTCTTGTTACGGTTCTGGAAGTCCGGTCGCTGGTGCATCCCCCGTCGCCAGCGGCCGGGCGTCTTAGTTTCCGGGCCCGGACGGCCGGGGCGCACGCCGGAGCACTCGGCGCATCGGCGGGCCTGCGGCAACCGCCCGGCCCCGCACCTGCCTCCCGCCCCCGCACATCCGTACCGCCACAGCTCCACGCCGGGCAGCCGCCGCGCACGGGGCCGTTGCGCGCTCCGCGCCGGTGGGCGCGCGCCGCATGGCTACGGGCCGTACCGGCGTTCGCTTTCGGACAGAAATGCCGGGGCCCCTGCCGGACACCACGAATGCGCCCACAGCACCAGGGAAACATTCACATCGGCATCACCGGGTGCACCGTTCCCGCAATCTGCGAAAAGCCGTCAGAAAGTCTGTGGGCACCGGCTTTCACGGGGACGGAATTACACCTGTCCGAGACGCGCCACCCGCCTGATCACGCGGGACCCGGGCGGCCCCACACCCCTGAAAGAGTGAGCCGCCCGCTGTTCCCGCGTCGGTGAACCATCGACCGCTCAGTACGCGAGCCGACTGCCGCCGTCCGGAGCGCCGTTGCTCGCCTCGACGAGCGCGTCCAGCACGGACTCCACATCCGGGAGCCACGGCACGGCATTCCCGGCTTCCGGCGCGCGCTCCCAGCGCACCTGTCCCGTGCCCACCTCGGACGGGGGCAGGATGAGATAGCCGCCCTCCCCGTGGAACCGCAGAGAGCTGGGCACCCAGTCCTTGGCGTGCAGCAGTTCGCCGAGGCGTTCCAGGGTGTACGGAGCGACCAGCAGCGACCACCTGGTGGGTGTCGCCACCACGGGGCCGAGCCGCAGCCCCATGCCGTCGAGCGCGGTCAGCGCCCGGGCGCCGGCGACTGCCGGCAGGCTCAGCGCGCAGGGTGCCTGACCGCCGGTGGCCAGGACGACGGGGGCGGTGGGCCGGTTGGTCCACCACCAGCGCACCATGCGCGCGTCGGTGGTCGCCGCGAGGAGACCGGGGTCGAAGGGATGTGCGCCGGGAACGGCACACTCGGGGTCGGGACAGGCGCAGCCGCGGCCGCGTTCGCCGCGTACGGCTCCCGTCGCCAGCCCGGCTCCGGGGAGCACGGGCCACTTCCGGACGGTGGCACAGGTCAGCGCCGCGTCGAGCTGGGCGGAACTTCCCTTGCGCCGGGGCCGGTGCCTGCGTCGCCTTCCGAGGATCTCGCGCATGAGCGCTCGTTCCTTTCCGTTGAACGCCGAGGTCCACATCACACCACGTGTTCGTTACACCACGTGTGCGTCTCTTCGCTGTGCGTGCTTGCTCATCGGGCCTGCGGCACGGACGGGTAGTCGGTACCGAGCGTGAGCCGAGCAGAGCAGAGCAGAGTGGAACCGAACAGAATGGATCTGAGCCGAGTCGAACCGAGTTGAACCGAGCCGAGTCCAGTCAAAACATCGCGCGGTCGGCGTGCGCATCGCGCGTGCCGTCCCTTGTGCAACCCCGCAACTCGGGGGATGGGTGGGCGGCCGTCATCTGTGTGGACGCCCGGGCTCGCTGTCGGGTTCCGGGGCGGTCACAACTGCCCCTGGCCATCCACGATTACGTACCCAGCATGCCCGGGATGACGCTCCCTCCGGCATTTCACCCCGAGGGTGCCCCCTGTCGAGCGCACCCAGTCGACCGCAAAAAGTGGCCCGGGGGTGCATTTTTCAGCCAAGTTAACTCTCTCACGGACACCGTAAATACCGTAAGGACAATGCTGGACATCACCTTACTTGTGCGTGTAGATGTGGGGACGTGTACATGTGGTTGCACCGATAGCGGCGCAGAACGACATGGGGGTTTGCGATGCTATTCGACAAAACACACCGGTCGGAAAGCCGACTGCCATGAGCGCCCCCCACCTTCCGAAAGTGGCTGGAATCGATCCCATGGTTCCCGTTTCAACGCACACTGCCGCGCCTACGGAAGGTGCGTCCTCCGCGCCGGGAGCCTTCATCCAGGACCGGCTGGCCGGGTGGGTCTCCGACCTCACCACACTGCACGAACTCACCGAACGACTGGCCGGAACCAGCACGCTGGACAGCGCCCTGCATGAACTCCTGGGCGCCGGGGCAGCCCTGGTGGGGGCCGGCCGGGGGCTCCTCATCCTCGAACCCTCCGACGGTCGCGGGCCGTCCCGCACGATCGGGCTCGGCCTCGCCCACGCCGAACTGGGACACATCGAGACGGTGCCGCGCAGCGCCACCGCATATGGCCGCTTCCTCGACGGTCTCCCGGATACCGACGGCCCCCTGGCCAGTCCCGACATCCTCGGCGACGCCCGCCTCGACCCCCGCTGCCGCGAGGTCGCGGCCCGGCTCGGATACGCCGCCAGCTACGCGCAGCCCCTCGCCACCGAAACCTCCGGCCGGCTCGGTGCGGCCGTCTGGCTGTACGACGAACCCGCCGAACCGCTGGAACGCCAGTGCCATCTCGTCGGGGTGTACGCCCGCTACGCCGCCGAACACCTGGCCCGCCTGCTCGAACTGGAACGCGCCAGGGCGGATGCCGCCGTGATCGCCGAGGAGCTCTTCCCCAGCAGGCTGCCTCGGATTCCCGGAGTGCGGCTGGCCGCCCGCCGCCTGGCCGCGTCCGAGGGCGGAGGCGACTGGTACGACGCGCTGCCCCTCCCGGACGATGCCCTCGGCCTGGCCGTCGGTTCGGTCGGCGGCTCCGGGCCGGCCGCCCTGGCCGCCATGGGCCGGCTCCGCGCCGGCCTACGGGCCTACGCCGTGTTGGAGGGAGAGGACCCAGTCGCCGTCCTCTCCGATCTGGAACTGCTGCTGCGGCTGACCGAACCGGCCGCCGCGGCGACCGCCCTTTACGCGTACTGCGAACCCGACCGGCGCACCATCCTGCTCGCCGGGGCCGGGCACACCCCACCACTGGTGACCGGCGACCGGCGCACCGAATTCGTGGAGACGACCCTCTCCGCGCCGCTGGGCATGCTCTCCTGCTGGGAAGCGCCGAGCGTGGAATTCACCCCTCTGCCCGGCGAGACGGTGCTGCTCTACACCGACGGACTGCTGCGCCGCACCGGGGACACCATGGACCGTGCGTTCGCGCGGCTGCACACGGCGGCGGCCGGGATTCCGAAAGCCCTGCGCCAGGATCCCGGAGCCGTCGTGGACCACATCCTGCGGGCCGTCCTGCCCGACGTCCCGGACCGGAACCGCGGCACCGAGGACGTCGCCCTGCTGGCCGTGCGCTTCGACTGAGGGCAGCTCCGCACCTGTAAGAGGCCTTCCGGCACTGGGCCCCCTTCCGTACGCCCGTACGATGGGGAAGGTCCAGTGTCGTACAAGGAGGACAAAACGTGTCTGAGGAGCTCGCCCCGGAGACCCCGGAAACAGCAGAAGCAGAGCCGATCAAGCAGCGGAAGAACGGCCTGTACCCGGGCATTTCCGATGAGCTCGCCGAGAACATGAAGTCCGGCTGGGCCGACACCGAGCTGCACGGTCTGGAGCCGATCGCCCAGGCATCGCACACCGCCGCCCGCCGCGCGGCGCTCTCCGCGCGCTTCCCCGGCGAGCGGCTCGTCATTCCCGCGGGCAACCTGAAGACCCGCTCCAATGACACCGAGTACGCCTTCCGAGCCTCCACCGAGTACGCGTACCTCACCGGTGACCTGACCCAGGACAGCGTCCTGGTGCTCGAGCCGGCCGGCGGCGGACACGAGGCGACGGTCTACCTGCTGCCCCGCTCCGACCGTGAGAACGGCGAGTTCTGGCTCGACGGCCAGGGCGAGCTCTGGGTCGGCCGCCGCAACTCCCTCACCGAGGCCGAGCAGCTGCTCGGTATCCCGGCGAAGGACGTCCGCGAGCTCCCGGCCGCGCTGGCCGAGGCCACCGGCCCGGTGCGCGCCGTCCGCGGACATGACGCGGGTATCGAAGCCGCCCTCAACGACAAGGTCACCGCGGAGCGTGACGAGGAACTGCGCGTCATCCTCTCGGAGGCACGCCTGGTCAAGGACGCCTTCGAGATCGCCGAGCTGCAGAAGGCCTGCGACGCCACGGCGCGCGGCTTCGAGGACGTCGTGAAGGTCCTCGACAGGGCCGAGGCCACGAGCGAGCGCTACATCGAGGGCACCTTCTTCCTGCGCGCCCGCGTAGACGGCAACGACATCGGTTACGGCTCGATCTGCGCGGCCGGGCCGCACGCCACCACGCTGCACTGGGTCCGCAACGACGGCGCGGTCCGCTCCGGCGAGCTCCTGCTGCTCGACGCGGGCGTGGAGACCAACGAGCTCTACACCGCCGACGTGACCCGGACCCTGCCCATCAACGGCACGTTCTCGCCGCTGCAGCGCAAGATCTACGACGCGGTGTACGAGGCCCAGGAGGCAGGCATCGCGGCTGTGAAGCCCGGCGCCGCCTTCCGCGACTTCCACGACGCCGCTCAGCGGGTCCTCACCGAGAAGCTGGTCGAGTGGGGCCTGCTGGGCGACCTGTCCGTGGAGAAGGTCCTGGAGCTGGGCCTGCAGCGCCGCTGGACGCTGCACGGTACCGGTCACATGCTCGGCATGGACGTCCATGACTGCGCCGTCGCGCGCACGGAGTCGTATGTCAACGGAATCCTGGAGCCCGGGGTCTGCCTGACGGTCGAACCCGGACTGTACTTCCAGGCCGACGACCTGACCGTGCCCGAGGAGTACCGGGGGATCGGCATCCGGATCGAGGACGACATCCTCGTGACCGAGGACGGCAACCGGAACCTGTCCGCCACGCTGCCGCGCCGGTCCGACGAGGTCGAGGCATGGATGGCCCGGCTGAAGGGCTGACACGGCCGACGCGGAGGTCCGCGTCCCGTGCGCGGAGGGCGCGCTGCTCAGGACACCAT